>NZ_JAFLWG010000037.1:0-25544 GCF_017316315.1 Enterococcus sp. DIV1298c
GAAAAATAATGAGCATTTGTAGAGAGAAGTCGGAACAAAAATGTTTCGTCTCCTATAGATAAAAAAACAAGCAGTCTTCTGGGATGGGAAGACTGCTTGTTTTTTTATTTTGTATGCGTCGTTAAACTCCGCAAAATTCTTTTATATGGCATGGCACGCCCAATCACGTAGATCATGATCGATTGGATCGGCACCCAGATAATGGCTCTTAATAAACGTGGTCCCCAAAATACCCAGTTCATCGGTACTTGGTACATAATGACTAACCATAGTGGTGTCAGGATCAAACTAATGAGCACTGTCACACTAAGTGTTGCTAAGATCGCATTTTTCCAAGTGATCTCTTTGCGATAGAAAAAGAAACCATAAATCGCTCCTTCAATAAAAGCATTCAACGTGAAGCCGATGAAAAAGACAGATTTAGGAAATAATGCCATACCCACGACATCAGCTAAAACAGACCCGATCCCTGTCCAAAATGGGCCAAATAAAATACCCATGACCACTTGGGGAATGAATGTTACACTGATTTTGAGTAATGGTGTTTCAAATGAAACTAAGCGAGACAGCGTGACCATCAAGGCGATCAACAGTCCCATGATCGTAATCATACGAGCATCTAAACGATTTTTCTTCATTTCTAGCATCTCCTTTAAGAGCTGCTACATGTTTCATGCAGCGAATGCGAAAATAAAACCGCGAACAAATGTCCTTCGTCCTAGAGGCAACATCCCATCCTCTAAGCACTTAACGCTTTACTTTCTACTCTGTTGATAGTGGGAATTTATCCCAGACAAACTATAGCATAGAAAAGGATTCTGTGTAAATAAAAAACTAATATTTCTATCAAAAACAATTCATTAGTTCGTAACGTAACAGACATTTAACAAACAAATCCTAATGAATAACCACAAAACACGAATTTTTATAGATGGTTGGGAAAAGGAATCTTGCTGCCCTCTTCATGGATGACTTCTCGGAACTCGAAAAACCCTGCTTCAAGCCCTCGCAACAAAACTTCTGCGGTACCGATATTCGTCGCTAAAGGGATATCATAAACATCAGCTAATCGGATCAATGCAGTCACATCAGGCTCATGCGGTTGAGCCGCTAAAGGATCACGAAGGAAAATCACTAGATCCAGTTCATCTTCCGAGATCATCGCCCCAATCTGTTGATCTCCGCCTAAAGGCCCTGAGTTGAATCGATGGACTGATAGTCCTGTCGCTTCTGCAATCTTTTGTCCGGTCGTCCCTGTCGCGAATAGTTCATGTTGTTCAAGTATCGTTTTGTAAGCAGTAGTAAATTTTATCATCAATTCTTTTTTGCGATCATGTGCAATCAATGCTATCTTCATCTGTCATCACTCCTTTTCTACCAGTGTAACAAATTTCTTTCTGGTTTGATATTCTACAACTTCCTATACAAACATATCAAGGACTTCTAGTACATCAAACCATGTCAGAATAGCCCATTGTTCAATTTTTATTATGTTTCTAGCGGTGTAGTCAATTGAACGCAACTGATGTGTAACAACTTGTCCAGAAATTATTTGTGGTTCTTTGATCTTAATATATGTATCAAATTTTCTTTCCTCTAGCTGAATCAAAATCCAACCACACAATATCTTTTTGCTTTGGATCATCCATTTATTTATAGTTCCTCTCCCTCAAGGTCCATTTCATCCCACTCTTTATCTTCTTGGGTAATTGACTCTCTAAAGACTGCCCATGCCTCTGGACTCTTGAAAATATCTTCTTTTTTGGGCTTTAAAACATATGTTTCACCTATTTTTATAATCGTATATATTTTTCCAACTTCTGGAGAAATATCTTTTGGAAAAATCGCTCCTACAGAATTTCCAATCTTTTAATAGTCGTTTCCATTATTATCATCTCCCAGCTCATGTTAAATTGAATTTATCTTCATTTAACATGAAAATCAAATTTTGTTTTCTTGGTTGCCTCCTTTTTATATCTCTTAATATCTACAAAGTATTATACGCTCTAAGATAGTGAATACACGGTAAATCTTTGATAAATCGAGCAGTAAAAACCAAAAAAATAAATTATCATATTGCTGGAGTTTGCTCTCATTATTGAAAGATTTGCTTCATGAACATCATTTATTCTATTTTGTACACATTGACGAAAGATTCCACGAATTCTTGTTCATTGTGACATTGATTATAGATAGCGCTTTCAACTATACTAAACACATCAAATAAAAGAAAAAAGAAAGCGTGGTTTGTTCGATGGTAGAAATGGCTCTGAAAAATGTATACAAGAAATATGATAACGCAGAAAATTATTCTGTTACTGACTTTAACTTGGCAATCAAAGATCGTGAATTTATCGTATTCGTTGGTCCTTCCGGTTGTGGGAAATCAACGACACTTCGTATGATCGCTGGTCTTGAAGATATTTCTGAAGGTGAATTGAACATCGGCGGCAAAGTAATGAATGATGTTGCTCCTAAAGATCGTGATATTGCGATGGTATTCCAGAACTATGCCTTATACCCTCACATGACGGTGTTCGACAACATGGCGTTTGGTTTGAAATTACGTAAATATGACAAAGCAGACATCAAACAACGTGTGGAAAATGCTGCGGAGATCCTTGGTTTGACTGAATACTTAAAACGGAAACCAGCTGCTCTTTCAGGTGGACAACGTCAGCGTGTGGCTTTAGGTCGTGCCATCGTACGTGATGCAAAAGTCTTCTTGATGGATGAGCCATTGTCAAACTTGGACGCGAAACTACGTGTTGCTATGCGTGCCGAAATCGCAAAATTACACCAACGTCTAGAAACGACAACGATCTATGTTACCCATGACCAAACAGAAGCGATGACGATGGCAGATCGTATCGTTATCATGAAAGATGGATTTATCCAACAAATCGGTTCACCGAAAGAAGTTTATGATACACCAGTCAATATGTTTGTCGCTGGTTTCATCGGCTCACCTGCCATGAACTTTTTCAGTGTTACACTAAACCAAGGCGTGATCTCAGATGGCCATGGGTTAAAACTAAGAATCCCTGAAGGTAAAAACAAAGTCTTGGTTGAAAAAGGCTACGAAGGAAAAGAACTTGTCTTTGGTATCCGTCCAGAAGATATCCATAGTGAGCAAGTCGTTTTGGATGCCTCACCAGAAACCGTCGTCAATTCAGAAGTTGTCGTATCCGAATTACTTGGTGCAGAAACAATGCTTTATACTCGCACTGGAACAACAGAGTTCATTTCAAAAGTTGACGCTCGCGACTTCCATAAACCAGGAGAAATGATCGATCTTGCCTTCAACATCAATAAAGGGCATTTCTTTGATAAAGATACAGAAGACGTTATTACGATCCCATAATCTGTAAACAATCGATGATAAATAAAAGTCCCAACGATCTTGTGATCGTTGGGCTTTGTTTTGATTTCTTCAATAACTAAACAGTTCTTTTGATCGTTCCTTGCATGATCTCGTTCTTTTGCTGTTTTTTTGCGGCAGTGAAAACTGGTACGTCGAAAAATTTGCTTAATGTACCAGCGATAAAATAAGCAATATTGTAATCCACTAAACTGTGGATCAAACCACCGATCCCCATCAAGATGAATACTGTATAGAAGTACCCTTCTGCGTAGTATGTTTCAGGCATGTTTCCAATAAAGAAGAACACACTGACGACAATCATCTCAACAATCGAATGGATCACACCAATTAGGAAATTAAATCCTTGAAAGCGCCAGTTCAATAAAGTGAACTCTCCGTCTTTTAAGACGATTCCTGGTTTTTTTTGTAAATACCATGCGCCGATCAGCGCAAACACCAAATGAGACAATGCGCGAAGTGCAATAATCACTGGTGTAGTCAAGAAGAAGCCAAATGTTGTACCTAGTGCTACTGCAACAGCGACACCTGGTGAAAAGAACATTGCGATAAATAATGGCACATGGGAAGCAAGTGTAAATGATGCAGGGGGGATCACGATTTTAGGCATGATCATCGGGATAAGAATCCCCATCCCAATCAGCAAAGCGGAAATTGTCAGTTTTCTTACAGAATTTGTTTTCATTTTTTTACTCCTTAACGTGTCTTGACACATTCATTTTGACTTATTGTACTGCTAAATCATCAATGTGTCAAGACACCTAAAGGCAAAAAGAAGCAGACACCTTACATCTTCTAAAGTCGAGTAAGTACGCCAAAAAAACTGTTTTTAAGATAATAAGAACCTCTTGAAAAAAATAGCTAAGCTTATTTTCTCAAGAGGTGTCTGATGATTCATCTTTTAGACGTTTTTTTCATGTCTTAGACTGATTGCTTTATTTCTTTAGCTGCTCCATTGCATTGCTTAGTGCAGCAAATTCTTCTAAAGAAAGTGTTTCGCCTCGTCTTTTCGGATCAATCTCTGCCTTAGAAAGACTTTCGGTCAACCAATTTTTTGTTTCTTCATCTTTCCCATAAGCATGCTGCAAATTATTCCATAAGGTTTTTCTGCGCTGTTGAAACGCAGCTTTGGTCAAACGGAAAAAGGCTTGCTCATCTGTCACAGAAACTGCTGGTGTTGCTCGTCTCGTCAATTTCAAAATTGCTGAATCCACGTTAGGTTGTGGAACAAAAACAGTTTTTGGAACAATAAACGCTAAGCTGGCTTCCATGTAATACTGGACAGCAATCGACAACGAGCCATATGCTTTTGTTCCAGGTTTAGCTGAAATACGATCGGCCACTTCTTTTTGCATCATCACGATCATTTCATCGACAACGACTCCTGACTCAAGAAAATGCATCATGATTGGTGTCGTAATGTAATAAGGTAGATTCGCAACTACCTTCAAAGGTAATTTTTCTTTGAATTGTGTACTTATTGCCTCTGCTAAATCGGTTTTTAAGATATCTTGATGGATGACTGTCACATTTTTATAAGGCGCAAGTGTATCCGCCAAAACAGGAATCAATCGGTCATCGATTTCAAAGGCGACCACTTGCTTGGCGTGACGTGCAATCTGCTCTGTCAATGCACCGATCCCTGGTCCTACTTCGATCACATTAGTTTGCTGATCGATTTGACCAGTCTCAATGATTTTTCTAAGGATGTTCGGCTCTGTCAAAAAGTTTTGCCCTAAGCTTTTCTTAAAAGAAAAACCGTGTTTCAATAAAATCTCTTTCGTTCTAGTGGGTGTTGCAATGTCCCGATATTCACTCATAATGATCCTCCACTTTTTTCATTGCCTGTTTAAACTCGTCTAACGTAATCCGGAACATGTTCAACCGTTTCTCCAATTGTTTTCCGTTGGTATAGCCGATGCGTAATTCGTCACCTAACATTTCCCGCTTTTCTTTTGCTTGAGGTCCTGCAATCAAACCTTGTGTCACAAGCATTTGTCTAGTGATTTCTGGTGTTTGTTCCTCATCATCGACTGGCGTGACGACTTTTTTCAATGCTTCTAAGATCGCCGTATCACTCGCATGCTCGACCCCTAAACTCCCTTTCTTCTTCGGGACTGCTTGATTCCTCGGTAAAAAGGCGTGTTTTGCTTGTGGTACAACTTCCATGATCGTTTTACGGATTTTTTCACCTGAAAAATCTGGGTCTGTAAAAATAATGATGCCTCGAGTTTCCTGCGCATGTTCGATCTGCATCAATATTTCTTCGTTGATCGCTGATCCAATGGTTTCTATCGTGTCGGCTTCAACCACTTCTTGTAATCGTCTCGTATCGTCTTTCCCTTCGACGACAATGATTTCTTGGATCTTTAATTTAGTCATGCTCTGCTAATCCAAACAAACGATGGGCGTTTTCCCATGTCTGTGCAGCTACTTCTTCCATCGGTAGCTGACGAAGTTCTGCGATCTTTTCTACTGTGTAACGTGTATAGCCCGGTTCATTTCTTTTGCCACGATACGGTACAGGTGCTAAATAAGGTGCATCCGTTTCGACCAACAGCCGATCCAATGGTACATTTGTGGCAGCTTCCTGCACATCTAATGCCTTTTTGAATGTGACTACGCCACTAAAGGAAATGTGCATCCCTAAATCAAGGAAACGTTTTGCCCACTCAAAATCACCACTGAAGCTATGCATGATCCCACCGATATCTCGGATGTCTTCTTCTTTTAAAACCTTATACGTATCTTCTAACGCATCTCTCGTATGGATGCTGATCGGTAGGCGCATCTCTTTAGCGATCGCGATCTGTCTTCGGAAGATTTTGTCTTGGACTTCTTTAGGATCTTCCATCCAGTAGTAATCCAATCCGATCTCACCTAAAGCAACTACTTTGGGTAAAGTCAATTGTTCTTGTAGTTTATTT
Organism: Enterococcus sp. DIV1298c; assembly: GCF_017316315.1. NCBI lineage: Bacteria > Bacillati > Bacillota > Bacilli > Lactobacillales > Enterococcaceae > Enterococcus > Enterococcus sp. DIV1298c. Next base: position 6,310 of record NZ_JAFLWG010000037.1, read on the forward strand.
TCGATTTCTTTCGTATAGCTGCCAGCTTCCGTGGGATGCCAACCGATAATGCTATAAATATTTTGGTAATCTTGACTAAGCATCAAAGACTTTTCGATCGTCGGCGTATCAAAACCTACGACTGCCATTTTAGTCACACCTAGTTCTTCTGCACGCTGGATCGTTTCAGGGATATCCTCATTGAATTGTTCTGCGTTCAAATGAGTATGAGAATCAAATATCATTTTTATCTCTCCTTTTCATTCATTACTTTAGCATATAAATAGGCTTTAAAGAAGTCTCAACGACTAAAAAACATGATATCTGTTACGAAAAAAACAAGACGGGATAAAAGTGTTCTCCCTAGAGAAGTCACTTTTATTCCCGTCGTTTATTCAGTGTTAGAGGACGCAAGAGAACTAACGTCTCCACTTTTTCAATCGAAACTTATTTACTTTCCGATTGTCTTTTTTTGTAATAAAACACAGGCACACCTAACAATGTCACTAAGATGCCGATCATCGCTAGATTCGTTTGTGTGATCAGTGTCATTCCTAAAATAAAGATTGCTCCTAAGATCGCGATGATCGGTATCACCGGATAGAAAGGCACTTTATAAGGACGAGGCATTTCAGGCGCTTTCTTTCTTAAAATGAATACGCCAATGAAAATCAATAAGCTAAATAGCCACATCACAAAAATCAGCATATCCGTCAGAAAATCAAATGATCCTAAGCTCATCATGATACATGCAATCGCTAGTTGGAATAACGCAGGTACATATGGAACCGTGAAATTTTTTGAGAGCTTCGATAACTGTTTACTGAATGGCAATTCATTTTCTAATGCCATGGCATAAGGGACGCGAATTCCGGTCAGTGTATAACCATTCAATGCCCCATAAACAGAGATCAAAATACCGATCGTAACAATTTTCCCTCCCAATTCACCGAAGATAACGGCAGACGCATCAGAGGAAGCATTCAAGTTCCCAGCAATTTGATCGATCGGTAATGTTTTCAAAAAGACGAAATTGATCAATAAGTAGACGAATGTCACAAAACTTAATCCTAGAATAATTGCTTTTGGCAAATCCTTTTCTGGACGCTTCATTTCTCCTGCCATCGCTCCAACACCTAACCAACCATCGTAAGCAAAAAGTGTTGCCAACAAAGCACCGCTTAGTCCTTCTGCCCAGGAAACACCTTGACCTGCTTCTACTGGAAATAATTGAACCGTCCCTTGTCCAGGTGTCAAAAGACCCCAAATGACGATCACTGCAATCGGGATCAACTTGATCACTAATGTAACAGATTGAACATAAGCACCAACTTTGGTTCCTAGGAGATTCAACCCAGTGATAGAAAGTGCCGTAATAATCGCGATCACTAATAAATAATTAGCTGGTAGTTGCAAAAGATTGATCAGCTGTGTCGCAAAGATGATCGACAGTGCCGCGATGTTGGCTGGAAAGTAGATCAAACTTTGTGCCCAGCCTAATAGAAAACTTGGTAACTTACCGTAAGCTGCTTCAATATATTTGACTGCTCCACCGGTTTCAGGAATCGCAGTGGCTAATTCAGCTACCGTTAGGCCGGCACAGATCGTTAAGAACCCTCCTAACAACCACGCGAGTAACGTCAAACTTGTTGATTGTGTACTTGCCACTACCGCTGCTGTTTTAAAAAAGACGCCGGCGCCAATCACAGTTCCCATCACTGTAGATAGTGCACCAAACAAATTGATCTCGCGTTTTAATTTCCCTTTCATCCTCTTCCTCATTTCGTATTTCTTTTTTATTTTTTTCAGTATAACTGAGAACTTTTCGTTTTACCATTCTTTTCAGAAATTTTTATTGAAAAACATCCCTCTTAAGACGGATGTTTTTTTGCTATATCTTCTATAAAATAGGACTACTTGGAATTGTAAGGAGGTAACCAGATGGATTTTCAATCAATCGATCCAAAATTAGCCACTTATTTAAAAGATAAAGGTGCTAATCTTTTTCCACAAAAAGAACAAAAGCAATCCAAGCTGCATTGGTTATTGTTGATTTTATTTGGTTGGTTAACGATTGCGACATTTACGCAACAATTGCTATTGATGGCTGGTTTTCTTCTCATTGCGGCCTTGATCAAAGGACCTGGGATGTTGTTGTGGGGAATCGTCTATTCCTTTCTTGTTGGTTTGTTTCCGCCCATTGCTTTTTTACTTTCTGTCCTCTTTTTACTATTGAATGTCCAAACGATCGTCAAAAATTGGCGCGTTACGATGGTCGGGATATTTTTCTATGGCTATCCTTTAGCAATGAACGCTTTGCGTCACTTGAACGATTGGGATACGACATGGTTCTTCGCTATTAGCTTACTGGTAGGTTTAGTGATTTTACACACGCTATTGCTCAAGATCTATGCACGTTATGGCAATAGCCGTCTGGTTGCTTGGTATATTTTATGTATTCCTTTTTCAATCGTAGCAGCTTTATTGCCAACAAAAGTCAAACAACGGTTAAAACTAAAGAAAGTCGGACGATGATTTCTCATCGTTCGACTTTTTTGACTGTCTCTAAAACGACTCTAGTGATGAATCGCTCCTGTGAATTTCATTCGTTTCAAAAACTGTTCATACATATCCTGGCTCATACCTAAAGTATCGAGCAAATAACCGTTCTCGGTTCCCCAATTACTTAAACCTCTATAATAAAATTCACGATGGATATCTTTGATGACGAAAGGCATGACATTGTGCTTCAAACATTCTTTGAACATGAGCAAACGTCCTGTACGTCCGTTGCCATCTGCAAAAGGATGGATTCTTTCATATTTCACATGGAAGTCAGCAATCTCAGCTAAACTTTTGTTCTTTTGATTCTCGTAGTTCGTAATTAAATCCATCATTTCTTCGCTTACGTTCTCTGGCGCTGCTGTTTCAACTTCCTCATAACCAAACCCAATCATATTTTGAACAATCTTGAATTCTCCAACAGGTGTCAGCGGATTTTTTTCATCGGTTGTTCCTCGTTTCAAAATACGGTGTAATTCTTTAATAAAATCATTCGATAATGGTTCTTCGATATGCTCAATCACGTAATCAAAACCTTTGAAATGATTTTCTGTTTCTTTGATATCATCTAGTTTCGTCGCCTCACCATTTTCAGCAGGAGGTAGAATATTATTTTCAAATATCAAGGCGGTTTGCTTCTCAGAAATTCTCGATCCTTCGATTCGATTGGAGTTATACGCCATTTCTACTTGCGTCAAATGGTAAATTCCACCATGCAGATTTGCTTTCCTTTCCAAGATAAATCGCGTGATCAAATCTAACTCATTCACATCCATCTTTATTCCTCCTCTCCCAATAGGTAGCGTAGTTATCCTATATTTCATAAATCATTCTGTCTAAACCAATAATCTGATGACTCAGTTTGGACTCTTTACTTTTTATACCTAGACACTTTTCTTTCTTATTGTAACATGTATGTTTTGTTTAGCTGTGACATTTCGAAAATTTCATTGAACAATGATTATGAAAGAAAGATTTAGTTTCGATAGGCTATTATTCTAGCTCTACACAAAAACTTTATCCAAGAAAAAATGCTCGATGTCTGAGTCAACCTATCCATCTTTTTATACATCAAATCTTTGATACTGTTCGATCGAATCTGCTAAATCTTCGACTGTCTGATTGCCTATTTTTCCAAACCAATGACTTGCATCACTATAATATTTTTTTGCACTTTTTGTATCGCCTAAAAGAATTGAAACATCCGTTAAGAGTACATATACTTGAAAGACAACTTCAGGTAATTCTGATTGTAGGTCCGCTCTTGATATTGCACTTTCAAGCATTTTTTTAGCTTCAATCGGGCTTTCGTGGGAATAAGCAAGCGTGTTACTTTCCCAATATAATTTTTCAAATCTTGATTTGTCTGAGTGCTCTCTTTTATGACTATAAGGTTGTGAAAAAATGAAATGATTCCCATTAGGATCAGTTATACTAAATCTTCTATCAGCATCTAAATTCTTTGGAATCCCCACTCTAGGTAAGCCATTTCTTGGCGGAACCTTCCCATGGATCTGTTTATAATTCGATATAAAAAGTTCGTATAACGAATCAATATTCTCAACTTCATATAAATACATATTCGTTGGCGTAGGTACTGTCAATTTTTTATAGCTGTAGAGTTGAAAATTTAAATACCCATTATCCATGATTGCATACCCGCGTGAACGTTTTTTGTTCTCATATCGATTAGTAAAACCAAGTTCCTTATAAAATGCAACTGTCTGTTCCATTGAAACAGCTGGCAATAATGGTACACTCTTTTTAACGATGATTTCATTCATTGAATTGCCTCCCTTAAAACTAAATTGGTAGAAATTTTATTCCCTACAATAATCATAGCAAATTAATGCAAATGCTAATGTTTCAACAAATAAACGTATATTTGATCATATATTTGGAAATATAAGTTGTCATGAACTTTAAAGTTTAATTATAATGAAAAGTAGAGGTGTATAAGAATGAGAGGCAACGAAATTGCAAAAGAATTGAATATTAGTACAAGTGCGTTAAGACTATGAGTCTTGGGGGATCATCCCTAAAGTCGAACGAGCAAAAAATGGCTATCGAATCTACACCTATGAACATCAAGCATATTTTCGTTGTATCCGATCGATGCTTCCTGGTTTTGGTATGGATTTTATAAAAGAGATCATGCCTTTAGTTATGACGGGGAAATGACAAAAGTTCTTTGGAAGATCAATGATGAACAAGTAAAACTTCATACAGAAAAGCAAATAGTCAAACATACCATCGCTATACTTGACCCAACTGCTCTATCAAGTACGCCAAAACATAAAGATAAAAAACACTTTTCGATTGGCGAAGTTGCCAAGGAAGCAACTGTATCGACATCTGCCATTCGCCACTGGGAAAAAGAAGGATTACTAAAGCCGACTCGGAATAAGGATAGTCGATTTCGAGAGTTCAATATTTACGATATTAGAAGAGTTTTCATTATTAGAACCGTACAACGTGCCGTATTTTCCTTAGAAAGTGTGAAAGAAGTACTTGAAAGACTTGATAACAATGAAATCAGCCATACCAGAGAAATTGCAGTTAATACCTTACAGCAAATCGATGGCATCTTATTGGAACAAATCAAGGGCATCGCCTCATTCAATGAGTTATTACGTGTGATCAGTGAATAGAATACCTATAGTTTTCGTTTTAATTAACGAGCCAAAGAATAAGACGACACCCACAAAATCTGAACATCGATTTTGTGGTTGTCGTCTTATTTACCGAGGCTAAATATTTTTGTTGAAACCTCTATTAGTTATTGCATTTTAGCCAACTTCTGAACCGTTTGGCATACCTTTTGGTGCTTCGATCACTTGGAGCGAGCCATCTGCTGCTTCTGCTGAAAGAATCATCCCTTGGCTGATCAGTCCGCGCATTTTGCGTGGTTTCAAGTTGGCAACGATCACCAATTTTTTGCCGATCAATTCACTAGGATCAGGATAAAACTCAGCAATACCAGATAAGATCTGACGGTCTTGGTTATCACCTGCATCTAAGCGGAATTGCAACAGTTTATCTGCGCCTTCTACTTTTTGACAATTGATAACTTCCGCTACTTTTAATTCGACTTTTTCAAATACATCGAACTTGATTTGTTTTTCTTTTGTGGAAACAAGTTCTGTTTCTTCTGGGTCCCATTTGACAGAGTCCTCATTTGTTTGAGTACCTTCTGACATTTTCGCTTGGATGTAGGCAATTTCTTCTTCCAACTCTAAACGTGGGAAGATCGGTGTGCCTTTTGCAACAACTTTAGTTCCAGATGGGAATTCACCGAAGTGCAATCCTTCAAGGTCCATTGTTTCAGCATCCAACCCTAATTGATTGAAGATCTTGCTTGGTGTTTCTGTCATGATCGGTTGTAAGAGAATTGCTGTGATACGTAGCGACTCAGCTAAGTGGATCATCACACTCTCCAACTCTTTTTTCTTCTCTTCGTCTTTCGCTAATACCCAAGGCTCTGTTTCGTCGATATATTTGTTGGCACGAGAAATCAATACCCAAATTTCAGCTAAGGCAGTGTTGAATTCCATTTTTTCCATCGCATCATGGTAACGACCTACCACGTTCGCAGCAGTTGTCGATAACTCACTGTCAAATGGTGTCACTAATGAGGCATAATCAGGAACTACACCGTCGCAATATTTATTGATCATCGCAATCGTACGATTCAAAAGATTCCCTAAGTCATTCGCCAAATCGTAATTTACACGAGAAACAAAATCTTCTGGTGTAAATACGCCGTCTGAACCGAATGGTACAGCACGTAATAAGTAGTAACGTAGCGCATCTAAGCCATAACGTTCTACAAGCATTTCTGGATAAACGACATTTCCTTTTGATTTAGACATCTTGCCATCTTTCATCAGCAACCAGCCATGTCCAAAGACTTTCTTCGGCAATGGGATATCTAATGCCATCAACATGATTGGCCAATAGATCGTATGGAAACGAACGATTTCTTTTCCGACCATATGGACATCTGCCGGCCAATATTTTTGGAATAACTGATCGTCGTCTGAGCCGTAGCCTAATGCCGTGATATAGTTTGATAACGCATCGATCCAAACATACACCACATGCTTCGGATCATTCTTGACATTGATCCCCCAGCTGAATGTCGTACGTGAAACCGCTAGATCTTCTAAACCTGGTTTGATGAAGTTATTGATCATTTCGTTTTTACGCGATTCTGGTTGGATGAATTCTGGGTGTTCTTCGTAGTATTCTAACAAGCGATCCGCATACTTGCTCATACGGAAGAAATAAGACTCTTCCTTGACTAGTTCAACTTCATGACCACTTGGCGCTTTTCCGCCGATCACTTTGCCGTCTTCATCTTTGTAAACTTCTGCAAGTTGTGTTTCTGTAAAGAATTCTTCGTCTGAGACAGAATACCAGCCTTCATATTCACCTAAGTAAATATCGCCTTGTTCAAGCAAACGATCAAAGATTTTTTGAACCGCTGCTTTATGATAATCATCGGTTGTGCGAATGAATTTATCGTAGCTGATATCTAATGTTTTCCACAGTTTTTTGACATCTGCAGCCATTTTGTCTACATATTCCTGTGGCTCTACGCCTAATTCTTCTGCTTTCTTCTCAATTTTCTGTCCGTGTTCATCTACCCCAGTTAGATAAAACACATCAAAGCCCATCAAACGTTTATAACGTGCAACAGCATCACATGCAATCGTTGTATAAGAATTGCCAATGTGCAGTTTGCCACTTGGATAATAGATGGGCGTAGTGATATAAAAAGTTTCCTTTTCTGCCATGGGGTACTTCCTCCTTTATCGCATGGTGCGAATTCGTTTCCTTGCTAGTATACCATAAAATGAATACGCTGTTAGCTTTTTTTGATAACTCCCGAAATGTTACGATGTTCGATTCTTTCATAAAAATATCGATCAAGAACTTCTGTTATAGTGAGATGTCACTCACTTCCCTGCTCAACCAATCACTCGTTTTTCTTTTAGATTGCCTACACGCCATTCTCTGCTTTACAAACATGTTATAATAAGCAATATCATATAAGAAAAGGTTTTGAGACTAATGACAAAAAAGCACAAATTATTTATTATCAGTATTACTTTACTTTCGCTCGTCCATCTACTATTTAGTTTCTATTATTTATGTTTATACGGTTATTTCAATCTTCATGGACAGCTGAACACGTTTCTTTTACTCTCAATGATCCTTCGAGTCGTCCTAGCAGTGTACATCGTTGTCTGTGGATTTTTCGCCATTCGAGAAGAAAAACAAAAGCTTCTCCCTTTTTATTTGCTTTTCTTCCTATTTAATCTACTCTTACCGTTTCTCTTTCAACTATGAGTTTGATTTATTTGTCTAGAAATCTTTGGTTTTACTTGAGATTCTGCTACAATAATGTAAAAAGCGCCTTAATCTAACGGGAGGTGAAAACGTGGAACACTTTCATTCAAAAGAAGAAGAAAAAACCTATTATGAACAAGAAGCACCGGAAGCCGATTTCTTAGCTTGGTACCAAGACCAAGAGCGGCCTGAATATGAGAAACCTTCCTTGACAGTCGATATCGTTTTACTCTGCTATAACAAAGAAGAAGATCAATTAAAAGTTTTGCTTATCCAGCGTAAAAGCCATCCTTATCGAAATTCCTGGGCACTTCCTGGAGGATTCGTCCAAAAGAATGAATCGACAGGTGCCAGCGTCTTAAGAGAAACCAAGGAAGAAACTGGCGTTGTCATCTCAGAAGAAAATATTGAACAACTGCATACCTTTAGTACACCAAACCGTGACCCTCGTGGCTGGGTCGTCACAGTCAGCTATCTCGCCTTTATCGGTGAAGAACCTTTGATTGCTGGAGACGATGCCAAAGAAGTCCAGTGGTTTTCTCTGGAACGCAATGCAAACAAGCTTCATTTATCGAGTGGTGAGGTGGCGATCACGCTTGATTTAACGACAAGTGAATCTTCCGGCAAAGACACGTTAGCCTTTGACCACAGCGAGATCATTGTCAAAGCCTTCAACCGTGTCGTCAATAAAATGGAACATGAGCCACAGGTGCTTCAAGTTCTAGGAAAAGACTTCACGATCACAGAAGCACGTAAAGTATTTGCTAAATTTTTAGGGATCGATTTTAAAATGATCGATCATTCCAATTTTAAAAAAGCAATGTTACAGTACTTTGATGAAATCGGCGAACGTCCAGTTGGGATCGGACGTCCTTCAAAAATCTATCAATTAAAACCTGGGCATACAGAATAAAAAGAGGTGAAGGGCAGTAAATGCTCTTCTCCTCTTTTTTGGTTTGTCATAATTAGTGAGCTTTTCTTAAAGAAATTCCTAGAAACAAAAACAATAGTTGTTTTTTATAAACAAGGCGAACCCTGGCGCCCCTACCAGTTTTTTTATTCAAACAGAACTTGTTTTCCTATTTCAACTAATTCCAGACTCTTTTTTCCTGTGGAAGGATTCGTTTGTTCCTGCATATCGATCAATACTAGCTTTTTGCTGTACCATTGCGATTTGTACTGGAGTTTTGCTAATAGCTTATGCCAATCTTGGATTGAAAACTCACCTTCTGAACAGTCTGCTGAAATCGATTCGACAAACAAATAATCATAGTTACGGATGACCGTTCCTGAAATTTGTTCAAAATAGTCTTCTCGTTGAAATTTTTGTTTTAAATACAGGTCTTTGATTTTTCGTTTTTGTTTTTGGTAATTTTTAACTCTTTCAACGTGTGTCCGTCTGTGTTGCGCTGCCCGACCTTTGATCACAAGCTTTCTTTTTGCTCGAACAAGCTGCCGATCGACGTGTTTGAATTTAGGGACCGAGATATCGATCGGTGTGGACATCTCCACTAGACGATCTGGATCATAGGCGATCCCGATCCATTTATTTGATGCTTCCATTGTTTTTTGGGGAACTTCACAAAGCAATGACACATAAAACAGCTCATTGTAACGAGAGGAGATCGTCGCTGAACGAATCGTTCCTTCAATCGGACGATGGGCATGGATGCGGATCTTCTCTTTTAACTTTGGCAGTTTGATGTATGTTTCTTCTAAATAGATCGTTCCCTTTTGGTTGTTCGTCGTATACGACTGCCAAATACTTTTTTTATTTTTCAGTTTGGGGAAGCTTGCGCGTCCTTTAAAATAATTACGAAATGCACGATCCAAGTTTAATTGGGCATTCGCTAAGGCTAAACTATCGACTTCCTTTAAAAAAGGATATTGTTTTTTTAAAGAAGCAGGTGTCAACGTATAATCGATTTCTTTTGTTTCCAAATAATACGCTTGTCTGGCTTTTAATAAATGATTGTAAGTGAAACGCACACAACCAAATGTTTGGATCAACCACTGTTTTTGTGAAGCAGTGGGATAAATTCGAAATTTAAAGGCTTTTAGCATCGGCTTCTCCCTCCTAGTTTGCGACTAGCAAGGCTTCCTTTTGCCGTTTTAATTTTTTTGCATAATAAGCAACTTCTTGCTCCGTTGCATAAACGAAATGCTCTGGTGCGATCTCTCGCAACGAACGAGCTTTTCCATCGTCTGGTTCAGGTTGATACTTGATTCGACGACGTTGACGTTCATGGTCTGGGTCAGGCAAAGGAATCGCTGAGAGTAAACTTTCTGTATAAGGATGTACCCCATGATTATAGATTTCTTCACTTGTTCCCATTTCTAGTAACAAGCCATTGTGCATCACGCCGATACGGTCACTGATATGTTTCACCATAGATAAGTCATGGGCAATAAACAAGTAAGTCAAGCCTTGTTCTTTTTGCAAGTCTTGTAAAAGGTTGACTACTTGTGCTTGGATCGATACGTCTAAGGCAGAGATCGGTTCATCACAAATGATAAACTTAGGATTGACCGCTAATGCTCGGGCAATTCCGATCCGTTGACGCTGCCCACCTGAAAATTCATGTGGGTAACGTGTGCCGTGACTGGGATTCAAGCCAACAGTTTTTAGTAATTCATTGACTTTTGTTGCACGTTCTTCGGGTGATTTAGCTAATCCGTTGACATCGATGCCTTCTGCAATGATGTCACGGACTTTCATTCTCGGATTCAATGAAGCATAAGGGTCTTGGAAAATCATTTGCACTTCATGACGAAACTTGGTCATCGCTTCTTTTCCTTTTAACTTCGTTACATCTTGACCGTCAAATAAAATCTCGCCACCCGTCGGTTCATTCAAACGGATGATCGTACGTCCAGTTGTTGATTTCCCACTACCAGACTCACCAACTAAACCAAATGTTTCTCCTTCATAAATGTGGAAACTGATGTCATTCACCGCATGAACTTCATTTTTCTTTCCGACATTGAAATACTGTTTTAAGCCTTTAACCTCGAGCAGTTTTTTGTTCATTGTTCAGTCCCCCTTGGCCATGTGCTTTTTGCTTTTCTTGAAAAATCGCCCAGCGCCGTTGGATTTCTTCCGGTGGCGTCACTTTAGGTGCTTGTGGGGCTAATAGCCAAGTAGCCGCTTGATGTGTTGGTGATAATTCGAAAAACGGTGGAGCTTGTTCGGCATCGATCTTCAATGCAAACTCATTCCGTGGATAGAACGCATCGCCTTTTGGCGGATTCAAAAGATCCGGTGGCGAACCTGGGATCGCATATAAGCGGTCATTGCCACTTTCCAACGTAGGCATGGAGCCAAGTAAGCCCCAAGTATATGGATGCTGTGGATTGTAGAAAATCTCTTCAGACGTACCGACTTCAATGATTTTCCCACCATACATCACGGCTACTCGATCGGCGACGTTTGCCACAACACCAAGGTCATGGGTGATAAAAATGATCGATGTATCGATCTTTGATTGGATTTTTTTCAACAATTCTAAAATCTGTGCTTGGATCGTCACATCTAGAGCAGTCGTTGGTTCATCTGCAATCAAGATCTCTGGGTAACAAATCAACGCAATCGCAATCACGATCCGTTGGCGCTGTCCTCCTGAAAATTGATGGGGATAGCTGTGGATACGTTTTTCAGCATCCGGTATCCCTACAAGATTCAATAAATCTAAAGCGGCTTTTTGCCCTTCTTTTTTCGATACTTTATTGTGCTTACGTAAAGATTCTGCTACTTGTTTGCCGATCGTCATCGTTGGATCTAATGATGTCATCGGATCTTGGAAGATCATTGCGATTTCTTTTCCACGAATCTTTTGCATTTCTTTTTCTGTTTTATCAACAATATTTTGTCCTTTGAATAAAATCTCACCTGAATCGATCGATGCGTTACTTGAAAGTAAACGCATGATACTTCTAGTCGTTACGGATTTCCCACTACCGGATTCACCAACGATCGCCAATGTTTCACCTTTGTTCAAATGAAAATCGACGCCTCGGATTGCTTGGACTTTCCCAGCATAGGTATCAAAGGAGATTTGTAAGTTCTTTACTTCAAGAATTTTCGTCATCGTACTCACTCTTTCATTTTAGGATCAAAGGCATCACGTAAGCCATCTGCTAATAGGTTGAAACCAATCATGATCACCGATAAAGTTGCTGCCGGAATCCATAATAGATACGGCAAGTATAAGAATGTTTTATAGCCATCGCTCAACATCGTTCCCAATGAAGCAGAAGGAGGTGTCAAGCCTAGACCGATGAAGCTTAAGAAAGCTTCGAAGAAAATCGCTGATGGGATACTGAACATCATTTGGATGATGATCACGCTCGAGATGTTTGGCAAGATATGTTTAAAGGCGATCTTCCATTTGGATTCACCTAACGTCATCCCTGCTAATACATACTCTTGGTCTTTTAATTTCAATGTTTGCGCCCTGACGATCCGCGCCATTGGAATCCAGTTCGTGATCGCCATCGCTGCTACGATCGAGAAGATCCCTGGTTCAAAAACGACTAACATCAAGATCATTACGACTAAGTTAGGAATACCAGATAAGACTTCTAAGAAACGTTGCATCGCGTTATCTACACGACCACCTAGTAAACCAGAGATCAAACCATATGCTACACCGATCGTTACGTCTAGTAAGGCCGCGATAAATGCAATCAACAAGGAGATCCGTGTTCCCATGAACAAACGACTTAACACATCACGTCCTAAACCATCTGTTCCTAAAAAGTAGTTCACGTCTGCTGGAACATTTGCTTGTGCATATTTATCGACTAACTCACCTGCAACCATTGCTTTCCCATTCAGGCCATCGATATCGATGCCAGGAATACGGGGTGGCAAGTTGATATAATCCACATTTTGAGCAGTTGGATCGTGAGGAGAAACAAAAATCGTGATGATCGAGATAAAGATGATCGTCAATAGTAGCCCCATGGAAATAACTGCCGCTTTGTTTTTCTTCAATCGACGCCAAGAATCTTGAATAAAATTCAGTGAAGGAGCTTCGATTTTTTCACGTTCTTCTTCTGTATTTTTTTGTAAGGGTAAAAATTCATCTGCAGGTATTTCTGCAATTGTTTCGTAACGTTTAGGTATCAATTCCATCTAGCTTCGGCTCCCTTCAGAAACTCGGATTCTCGGATCAACTAGACCGTAGAGTAGATCCACGACTAAAATGACTAAGATCAACATAAATGAATACAAGATCGTCACAGCCATGATCGTTGGATAATCATTGGTTGTAATTGATTTAACGAATTGCTCACCGATCCCTGGAATCGCAAAAATATTTTCAACGACTAATGAACCAGTCATCAATGCTACTGCTAGTGGTCCTAACAACGTCATCAATGGGATCAAACTATTTCGTAAGCCATGCTTGAAGGCAATTTCCCAACGACTCAAACCTTTTGCTCGAGCGAGTTCAACATAATCACTATGCAACACTTCCACCATTTCTGTTCGGATGAATCGGGCAGAATCGGCTAATGGCGACATGGCTAATGCGATCGTTGGTAAGATCGTATACATGAACCCATCCCATTTGGCAATTGGTAATACGCGGAATTGGATAGCAAAAATATATTGCAACAGCACCGCAAACACAAAGTTAGGGATAGAACGACCTAAGATTGCGACTAATGTTGAAGACGTATCGACCCAAGTATTTTGTTTCATTGCCGAAATCGTTCCTAGGATCGTTCCAAAGAATGTTCCGAAAATGATTGCTTGTAGCCCAAGTTGTAACGAAGGTCCTACTCGTCCTGCTAATAAGTTAGCAACTGGTTGGTTTTTGAATTGGAATGAGATACCAAAATCTCCTTGGATCAAATTAGAAAGATAGATCCCATATTGAACGATCACTGGTTTGTCCAAACCGACTTGCTTGTTCAACATCTCGATCGTTTCAGGACTTAAACGTTCTTGGTTCGTATAAGGTGTTCCAGGTAATAATTGCATCAAAAAGAATGTAATGGTTGCAATCAACCAAAGTGTGATGACCATAAAGAAGACGCGTTTTAATACATATTTTATATAACTATTCACGAATGTTTCCCCCTAGCTTTTGACTTCTGATCAATGTTTCGCTACATTATTTAATGAACCAATGATAAAGGAGCAAAATAATGAAAAAAAAATATCGTCCTTATTTGTTTGCCAGTCTAGTGATCGTCCTCGTATTTGTAAAAAATATTGTGACTGATCAACTGACTCTTCTTCAATTATCCAATGATTTATTTTTATGTGCGTTGCCGTTTTTGATTATCGGCGGATTTTTATGGGTATTCTCCTCAGGTTTCTTTGATCACTTTCAGCGTTCGATCCATTTAGCACGAACAAGAAACCGGAAAGAAAAACCAGAATTTACTTCACTATCTTCTGTCAGCTACGGTATGTATACCTTTTGGCTGATCATCGCTGGAATTTTGCTTGTGTTTTCGATTGTCTTTGCGCTCATTTCACTTATCTAAATGAACAGCCAAAAGAATGACTAGGATCAGAAAATTGAGATGTCTGGGATCTTTGAACCATCCCAGACACTCTTTTTTCTTTTTTAGGACAGATTATTCTTCAATATATGTCCATTTGTAATCCCATGATGCACCAGCAGCATGATGAACGATACCTTTGACTTTTGGATTAACTAAATGACCTTCAGCTTTTTGATAAACTGGAACGACACCCATATCTTCAGCGATGATTTTATTCGCTTCTTGTAAGTCAGCCCAACGTGCTTGTTCGTCACCAGCATCTTTAGAAGCAGAAGCTTCAACAGCTTTGTCATAGTCAGCATTTGACCATTGACCACGGTTATAAGAGTTACCTGTTACAAATAAGTCAGTGAAACTACTTGGGTCAGCGTAGTCTGCGCCCCATCCACCTAATACTGTGTCAAAATCACCAGATGATGAACGGTCTAGACGAACAGAGAATGGTACTGGTGTAGGTTTCACTTTCACACCATCTAGATTTTCTTGGATAGAGTTTTGGATATATTCGATCACTTTTTTCGTTGAGTCATCATCTGATGCCATCAATTCAAATTCTAGAGAATCGATTCCTAACTCACTCTTCGCTTTTTCCCAATATTCTTTTGCTTTATCTTGATCATATGATACTAATTCGCCTGCTTCTGCTGCGAAATCTTCATTTGTTTCAGGGTTCTTAGTCATGTCCGCAGGAATCAATCCTGTTGAAACAACTGAGCCATCACCCATTACTTGTTTCACTAATGCTTCACGGTTGATTGAATAAGAAATCGCTTTTCTTAAGTTCACATTTTTGAATGGTGAATCGTCTTCTCTTTGATTGAACTCGATATAGCTTGTACGTGCTTCTTTTACTGAAGTGTAAGCTGGATCATTCGCATTTTGTTGTGCTAATTCACCTGACAAGATGACATCGTCTGCTTGTCCATCTTTGAATAGATTCAATGCAGTAGAAGATTCTTTAACAACACTTACTTTGATTTCTGATAATTGGACTGCATCTTTATCCCAATACTCTTCATTTTTCTTGTAAGTCCATTCAGTGTCAGTTCCTGGTCCATCAAAATCAGCTAATGTAAATGGTCCATTGTAAACTGCGTTATCACTTGAAGATGCGTACGCGTCACCATGTTCCTCAACTACTGCTTGACTTTGTGGGAAGAATGAAGGGAAAGCAAGTAAGTATTGGAAGTATGGTGTTTGTTTTGCTAATGTGATTTCCAATTCATAATCGCCGACTGCTTTGATCCCTAGTTCTGATTTGTCTTTGTCGCCTGCTGTGATTGCTTCAGCATTTTCAACTGGTGCAAAAAGATACGCATATTCTGATGCCGTTGCTGGATCTACCGTACGTTGCCAACCGTAGACATAATCAGCTGCTGTGACAGGTTCACCGTTTGACCATTTTGCGTCTTCACGCAATTTGATTTTATAAGTCAGTCCATCTTCACTAACTTCAGCCATTTCACTTGCACCGGCTGGTTGAGGTTTACTATCTTCATCTAAACGATAAATTCCTTCATACACATTATTTAGTGCAGTAAAACTGATTGTATCTGTCGCGACCGATAAATCGGCTGACGGCATTTCTTGAGGTACTACTAAGTTGAAGACGCCTCCTCCATCTGCTGATCCACTACTTGCAGAACCACTACCATTTGTATCTGCACTGCCGCCACCATAACAACCGGCAAGTACTAGCCCACATAAGGCCACAACACCAAAAGTTAAATTCTTTTTCATCTTCCGTACCCCTTTATCGAAATTTTCAGAATAATTAGTATTTTCTGAGTTGTTTATGAGTTTAATGAATAATTATTAAAATTGCAACAGTTTTTTTTGCTTTTTCTAAAAAATAATGATTATTGCATGAACATTTTATTATTTTTTTCTGAAAAATTGAGATAAATCAAGGATTTTTATCTTATCCTCTCGAGAATAAAATAATCATAAAATAATTACTGTTATAAGAACGTTTCTTATTAATGTTCGGATTTTGCCCAAAAAAAGAGCCTCCACAGTACGGGAGACTCGCATGTTTTATTCGATTGTTGTGAAATCATTTTTGGTTCTTCGTTCATTGATCGATTTCCCCAAGGCGTTTTGCCAGAATGATATCTGGTTGATTGATGCCATTTGCATCAGGAATCGCACCAACAATCTGATAGCCCAGCTTTTCATAAAATGTATAAGGATGTTTGTTGAAATTTTTGATTGCTTTCAGCTTATCCAATGGATGATCAAAAAGATCCGTGTGACTGAGACTTGTTGCTCCGTCCACATCATCTGTTCCTAAATAAACCATCACTCCACCTTTAGAGGCGATTTCTTTTTCTAAGTAATCCACTAAACGGCTACCGATATACTTCTTTCGATAAGAAGTTTCTACCACTAGAGGGTGAAGTTCCCAGCCTGTCATCCCATATTGAGGGAGCGCACCAATAAAGCCGACTAACCGATCTTGTTCCACTGCTGAAACAGCGATCCGCTCCGTTGCCAGTAGTTCCTCGACTTCTTTCATTGGTTGTTCTCCGTAATCCGCAGGCCAAGTCAATCGCAAAAGGTCAGCAAGCTGATCCTTCAAGCCAATATTTTTACGATCAAATTCACTGATGATCATCTCATTTCCCTCCATTCCGATTTCAGCCTATTCTATCAGCCGAACGAAAAAAAGAGAAGGAAAGAAAACTTAACTTTAAAAATATTTATTTTGCGACAGTTTTTTCTTTTTTCATTTGTTTGCTGCGCAACTGCCCACAGGCAGCATCAATATCTGTACCATGCTCTTTACGAATCACACAATTGATACCATTCTTCTTCAAGACATCGTAAAACTTCAATACATCAGCTTTCGGACTTCTTGAATACTGATCATGTTCACTTACTGGATTGTATGGGATCAGATTGACATAGGTCAATTTTTTCTTATCTTTCAATAAGTCTGCAAGTTGTTGTGCATGCTCAGGTCGATCATTTACTTGGTTCAACATAATGTATTCGAACGTGATCCGGCGATTGGTCTTCTCCAAGTACTCATCGACAGCTTCCATCAATTTTTCAATTGGGAAACGGCGATTGATGCGCATCATGGATGTGCGGACTTCGTTATTTGGTGCATGTAATGAAATGGCTAAGTTTACTTGTAACCCATTTTCAGCAAATTCTTTGATTTTATTCGCCAAACCACTTGTTGACACGGTGATGTGACGTGCGCCGATCGCTAAACCTTTCGCATCATTGATAATATGCAAGAAATCCATCACATTGTCGTAATTGTCAAATGGTTCACCGATCCCCATCACGACGACATGCGACACGCGCTCGCCTAGTTGACGTTTATCGAAGTAATGTTGGACCATCATGATCTGCGCCACGATCTCACCGGCTGTTAAATCACGATTTTTCTTTAATAGCCCACTCGCACAGAAAGTACAGCCGATATTACAGCCAACTTGTGTAGTTACACACACAGACAAACCGTATTCCTGTCTCATCAAGACCGTTTCGATCATATTTTTATCTGGCAACTCAAATAAATATTTGACTGTCCCATCACTTGCCTCTTGCACGACCATTTGTTTCAATGGATTGATCACAAAATGCTCAGATAGCTTTTCAATCAAACTTTTAGACAGATTGGTCATCTCTTCAAAGCTGGTCACACGCTTTTGGTAAAGCCATTCCCATACTTGTGACGCACGGAATTTCTTTTCACCATGTTCTAAAAACCAAGCAGTCAATTCTTTATTCGTAAAACCGTAAATGGATTGTTTTTCCACGATTATTCCCTCTTTTTCTCAAAGTATCGCTACATACTATAACTGATTCCTTTTATTAATGCAATAGTTCACAAAAGAAACTAAATAATCGTTAAAAACTAGGACTACTTCTTATTCAGGTCAGGATTGAATATCATCCACCTCATCATATTCTTCTGTCAACTTTTCTGGATCTAAAATCAACCACTTGATAAAGATAAGACCAAGAATGAGTAAAGTCGCTGGGATGATCAAGAAGAAACTGAATAAAAGAGGTGACCCATACCCGACAGCAGAAATGATCAAGCCAACCACTTTTTTAGAGTCTACTGCTTTTGAAAGTAATAAGTACAAGGTCAAAGTAAAGCCGATCACACAAATCATACTCAGGATCGACCAAAAAATGATCCCATAAAAGTTGCCCCAAATACGTGTCACATAGATGAGCGGAACCAGACCTGACTGCTCTGCTACTCGGTTAAAGAAACCGAAAAGATAAACCACTGTTTGAACGATATTCAAGATGAAAATCGTTTTGATCATTTTTTGATGCATATTGTTTTCTCCTTTTCTAGTAGTAGAACCCATCGTAGCGATAAGGCTCGTAGTTATAAAAATCCTGGATGATCGAATGACGATAATTCAATAAACTATACAGAAAAAATACGATGATTCCAAGATATAATACGATGATCCCAATTTGAATAATAAACATGGCTACTCCAGCACGACTCCAAGTTTTTTGAACTTTTTTAAATGTGGCTATATCTGTATAGTCGCCATCTCTCCATGCCCATTCGTTGCCTTTGAATCCGCAAATAAATACCCAAACAAGATTGAATACTGGAATCAAACATAATAGTGGCAGATAGGTTTTATTCCCGATTCCCCAAAGAATATTGAGAGAAAATGCTCCCCAGTTCCATTTTTTGATTTCTTCCGGCACTTCCTTGTTGACCCCTTGAAGGACAGTGTTTGCAAAGCCAACTTGAGGTTCATCAATAGGTGCTTTTTGGTTTTGACTGGTTGGTTGTAGCGGTTCTTTGATTGATTCTTTGA
>NZ_JAFLWG010000038.1:0-71142 GCF_017316315.1 Enterococcus sp. DIV1298c
TTTGTCTACAATCTGACAGAAGGAGATCCTTCTGTTTTTTTATATCACGCTTCCTTATCTGTGTTCTCAATCGTTGCTTGAGCAGTTGGGCGTGCATTGTTTTCAGCTGTTTGTTGTGCTAATAGATCGCGGATATCACTAAGATAATCTTCCGCAGTTGGTTTATCTTCCACGACTTCTTCTTCTTTTGGTCGTAAGTTTTTCGCATGATTGGCTGCTTTGACAACTAGGAATAGAACAAAACCAGTAATGACAAATGTAATAATTGCACTAATAACATTCCCAAAAGCAAAAGTAACTCCTTTAGCAGGGGACCAATCAAGAACAGACAATGCGCCATCTAAGTCAGAGGTACCTGTGATCATAGCCACGACCCAACCAACTAATGGAGTGATCACGCCTTGAACGATTTGATTCACGATCCCAGTAAAGGCACTACCAATCACCACACCAACGGCTAAGTCTAATACGTCGCCACGCATGATAAATTCTTTAAATTCTTTGATCATTGTTTTTCTCCTTTCTTGTTAATCCTAGTATATCGAAGAATAAAAAAATGTAAAAACAACACGCTTAATAATATCCCCATACGTTCGTTCAATGACTTGTATGCTATACTAGAAAGTGACTCTTGAAAAAAAATCGGACAAAAAAAGCGAGCTCGTATGTCGATGAAACAACAGTGATCATCGCTGAGAGACCAAGGATCATGACAAAAAGGAGTAGTTATTTATGACATATCAATTGACAGAAGGTGTGAACCTTCATGTGCTTCCAACCAAACAATTTAAAACGATCCGTATTTTTGTACGGTTCACTACAGCTTTAGAAAAAGAGATCGTTACCAAGCGCTCCCTATTGAGTAGCTTATTAGAAACGAATAGTTTGAACTATCCAGACCAAACACGATTAAGTGCGAAATTAGCTGATTTGTATGGTGCCGGCTTCGGTTTTTCTGTACGAAAAAAAGGAAACTTGCACTGGATGAATGCGGGAATCAGTTTCGTTAATGGCGCATATGTCAACGATGACACGATCCTAACAGATGCCGTCTCTTTTTTAAAAGAAGTGTTGTTCTTTCCTAATATCAAAGAGCAAGCATTTGACCAAGCAACGTTTGATTTAGAGAAAAATAATTTAAAGCAATACTTGGAAAGTTTGAATGAAGACAAGCAAACAATGGCTTCGTTAGCCTTACAAGAATTATACTTTGAACAATCAGACGCACAAAAAATCCCAAGTATGGGTTCTGTAGAGGAACTAGAAAAAATCACTTCCGGTTCTTTAGCAGCATACTATGCCCAGATGATCGAGGAAGATCAAGTGGATATCTTTGTCGTAGGTGATATCGAAGAAACGCTGGCAATCGATGCGTTAAAAGAGCTTCCTTTTACTGCACGAAAAGTAGTACGACCTGAAATCTTTTATGAGCAAACACAAGACAATGTGATCAAGGAACGACAAATCCAAGAACCAGTTGTGCAAGCAAAACTGAATCTAGCCTATCAAACCAATGTTTACTATGATCAGCCGGAACGCTTTTCATTGATGGTGTTCAATGGCTTATTCGGAGGTTTCCCGCATTCGAAATTGTTTATGAATGTGCGAGAAAAAGAAAGTTTAGCGTATT
The DNA here is from genome assembly GCF_017316315.1 of Enterococcus sp. DIV1298c. Taxonomy (NCBI): domain Bacteria; kingdom Bacillati; phylum Bacillota; class Bacilli; order Lactobacillales; family Enterococcaceae; genus Enterococcus; species Enterococcus sp. DIV1298c. The sequence goes on from NZ_JAFLWG010000038.1 coordinate 1,631, forward strand.
ACGCATCTAGTAACGTTGATACTTTCCGTGGGTTACTGACTGTGCAAACAGGGATTGAGACAAAGAATCGCAATCAAGTATTGCACTTGATCCATGAACAACTGGCAAGTTTGCGCAATGGTGAAATCACTGAATTAGAGCTTGACCAAACGAAAGCCATGTTACGTAACCACTATCTATTATCGTTAGATTCTCCGCAAGCGGCGATTGAATCGGCCTATTTAGCGCATTGGCTTCCTGATACCGAACTAACAGATGAAGAATGGTTAGCACGTATGGAGCGTGTGACGATCAAGGACATCCAAGAAGTCGCAAACCAAATTGAATTACAAGCAATTTTCTTTTTAGCTGGAGGTGAAGAGAATGCATAAAGCCGAATATGAGCAAATCAATGAAACACTCTATCACGAGGTCTTACCGAATGGTTTGACGGTCTATCTGTTGCCAAAAAATGATTATCACAAAACATACGGTCTATTCAGTACGAACTACGGATCGATCGATAATGAATTTATTCCTTATGGTGCAACTGAAAAAGTAAAGGTCCCTGATGGCATCGCACATTTTTTAGAACATAAATTATTTGAAAAAGAAGAAGGCGATGTTTTTCAGTTGTTCGGTCAACAAGGGGCATCAGCGAATGCGTTCACGAGCTTCACGAAAACAAGCTATTTGTTCTCAACGACAGACCAAGTAGAAAAGAATCTGTTGACGCTGCTTGATTTTGTTCAAGCGCCTTATTTTACTGAAGAAACAGTGAACAAAGAAAAAGGGATCATTGGTCAAGAGATCCAAATGTACGAAGATGATCCGAACTGGCGGTTATTCTTCGGTATTTTAAATAATTTATACCCGAACCATCCCTTGCACATCGATATCGCAGGAACCGTGGAAAGTATCGGTGACATCACAGCAGAAGATTTATATACGTGCTATCAAACCTTTTATCAGCCAAGCAATATGGTACTATTTGTCGTCGGCAATCTGGAGCCAGAACAACTGATGGAACAGATCCGCCGCAATCAAGCGGCGAAAGAATTTCCGCCAGCCCAAAAAATCGAACGCTTCTTTCCTGAAAATAGTGCGGATATTCTGCCAATGAGTACATTAGAAGCAGCCATCACACGCGAGAAGTTCGTTTTAGGGATCAAAGGAATCGATGATTTACCTGAAAACGGCAGAGAACTGCTAAGATACAAAACAGCGATTCGTTTGTTACTACAATTACTTTTAGGACCAACTTCACAAAACTATTTGACGCTCTACAACGAAGGGATCATTGATGACAGTTTTGGCTTTGAATTTAGTTTAGATCGTGAATTCCATTTTGCTGACTTCAGTGGCGATTCGGATCAACCTAAGCTGGCAGTTGAAAAAATAAAAGAGATCCTTTTGAACTTTGAACAGGATGAAGGCATTACAGAAGAAAACTTGAAATTATTGAAAAAGAAAATGTTGGGTCAGTATTTCCAATCATTGAATTCGATCGAGTACATTGCCAATCAATTTACCCAAAGTCTATTCGGTGACCAAACATTGTTCGATCTGCCAGAAATCATTGAATCGATCCAAATGACGGACCTCCTTCAGGTCGGACGCTCATTTATCAATGAAGAAGTGCTTAGCGAATTTTATATGCAACCAAAAAAGTAAAACAGTAATAATTTCCGGTTCTCTTGGACATCGTCGCTGATTTGTCATGCCGTTCGTAAGAATAAAAGAAAGTTTTAAATTTCAGTTTAAAACAGATGAAATGTTATCCAAAGTAAGTTCGCTTTGTGGTATTCTTAAGTAGATTGAGCGCAAGATTGATCAATATAGAGGTAACACTATCCATTGAGCATGAAAAAAGCAAAAATTCAATGAGAAGCAGTCAGAAAATGGTCGATCTTCAACAGAGAGACAACCTCCTGACTAGAATACACAGACTGGAGAAGATGAACGAGTGGCTTTTGAAACCATCGGGGAAAAATTACGGCAAGCCCGTTTAAACAAAAAAATATCTTTAGATGAATTACAACAAATGACGAAAATTCAAAAACGTTACTTGGAATCGATCGATCAAAACGACTTTGATCAACTACCAGGTAAATTTTATGTTCGTGCATTTATTCGCCAATATGCAGAAGCGGTTGGTGAAGATGGGGATTATTTAGTGGATGTTTTTGATGGGAAAAAATCTTTTGCAGATGAAACCATCCAAAAACGACCAGAACCAGAAACTGTGAGTGGCTCAAGAAAAGCCATGCATGAAGAAGAAAAGAACCTGACGAAATTTTGGACAAGTCTGCCAGTGATTTTATTGGGACTAGTGGCTGTAGCGATCATCACAGTGGTCGCATATATGTCATGGCAAGATCGTCAATCTGAACCAATCATTGGTGGAACAGCTTCAACGGTATCTGTCGTTGGTTCGATCACAGAAGAGGAAACCGAGACAAGTGAATCGACGGTTGAATCAACAGTGGAATCGACCACAGAATCAACAGAAGAAGAGAAAAAAATGACCATCACGCCTGGTCAAGATACAGGAAGCGCGATTTCGATCGAGGTAAAGGATGCGAAAAAACCGATCACGTTGGAATTCACAGCGAATGAGCGTGTCTGGATCGGTGTCCAATTGAACAATACGTTTGACTATCACTACCAAGAAACCTTGGTTGCCAATGATATAAAAACAACTGAGCTTCCAGAAAATACAACAAATGCAATGATCACACTTGGTGCAGCGAGTAACGCGACGGTCAAATTAAATGGCGAAGAACTTCCGATCAACGCAGGACCAAATAATACGAGCCTTAAGAATATCTCGCTTTCCTTGCAGTATGCAGAGTAACCAGTTTAAGAATCAATTATGTAAAAGAGAGCCGGAATCTCGCCCTTGGCTCTCTTTTATTGTTTGAGTGTTAGTGAATAAAGTGAGGAAAAGTTTGTTTAGCAATTGAGAGACTATTGGTGGAAACTTTTGCTGGACTGACGTAAAATAGGAAAGAAAGGAGTCGTTCTTGTGAATTTACCAAATCAATTAACTGTACTTAGAATCTGCATGATTCCAGTGTTTATTTTAGTCGTCGGCCTTCCGTTAGATTGGGGGCAATTAACGGTGGGAACAACGTCACTAGCTATTACACAATTAGTAGGTGCAATCATTTTTGCGTTAGCAAGTGTGACGGATTGGCTCGATGGGAAAATTGCTCGTTCACGTGGGCTAGTCACTAACTTCGGGAAATTTGCTGATCCATTAGCAGACAAAATGTTGGTCATGACAGCTTTCATCATGTTAGTCGGTCAAGGCAAAGCACCAGCTTGGGTGATCGCGATCATCGTTTGCCGTGAGTTAGCTGTAACAGGCTTACGATTATTGCTTGTTGAAGATGGGGAAGTTATGGCAGCTGCTTGGCCTGGAAAAGTAAAAACAGCTACTCAAATGATTGCGATCATTTTATTATTTATCAACAATATCCCATTCAACTTGATCAATGTACCTCTTGATCAAATCATGTTATATGCTTGTCTGATTTTTACGATCTATTCAGGTGTCGATTACTTCATCAAAAATCGTGGCGTGTTCAAAGGGTCAATGTAAAATCATATAATCACTTAGTTATTATCAAAAACAGATCGGTTGTTCCGGTCTGTTTTTTTTGGAAAAAAGACGAGACAATAAGAAAAAAATGAGCAAGGAGAAATGATTCTATCATCAAATAGCGTATACTATTGAGTAGAGACAATTAGTCAATAAAGACTATTTTACAGATAAATAGGGGTGGTGCAGAACCAACCCAACTAAAGGAAGCGATTGAACATGAAATCTGAAATCATAGCAGTAGGAACAGAATTACTCCTGGGACAAGTCGTGAATACGAATGCGACATTTTTATCCGAACAACTTGCGGATCTAGGGATCGACGTCTATTATCATACCGTTGTTGGGGATAACCCCACTCGTTTGAATGATTTACTCCAACTAGCTGAATCAAGAAGCGAGCTGATCATTTTATGTGGTGGATTAGGACCAACAGAAGATGACTTGACCAAAGAAGTTGTCGCACAACACCTTGGTAGAGAACTGATCCAAAATACAGAAGGATATAAGAAATTACTGGCATTTTTCGAAACCAGAAAAAGAAAAATGACAGAGAATAACTTACAGCAATCACAAATCATTGAAGGTGGCACCCCATTACCAAATCGAACGGGTCTAGCTTTAGGCACGTTTTACCAAACAGAAAAAAATGCGTATCTTTTACTACCTGGTCCACCGAGTGAACTGAAGCCGATGTTTATGGAACAAGTGCATCCACTGTTAGAACAACACTTTCCTTCAGAAGAAAAGCTGATCTCAAAAGTATTGCGCTTTTATGGAATCGGTGAATCACAATTAGTGACAGATCTAAAAGACTTGATCGCTACACAAATCAATCCTACGATCGCCCCTTATGCGAAGCCAAATGAAGTCACGTTGCGATTGACCGTCAAAACGTCAGACGTCCACGCGGGGAATCAAGCATTGCACGCATTGGAAGAAAAGATCCAAGCGCGCGTCGGTGAATACTTTTATGGATATGGCGATGATTATTCTTTACCGCAAGCAGTCGTCGATTTACTAAAAGAGCAAGGAAAAACAGTGACGGTTGCTGAGAGTTTGACAGCTGGTGCCTTTCAATCAGCACTAGGCGCGATCCCAGGGGTCTCACAAGTCTTTTCAGGTGGATTTGTGACTTACTCAGCAGACACGAAAGCAAAGCTCTTAGGCATCGATCCAGGCCTATTAGAACAGTTTGGCACAGTCAGCCAAGAGTGCGCGGAACAAATGGCGCTACATGCCCGACAACTCGTCGGTGCAGACTATGCAGTAGCATTAACTGGTGTGGCAGGACCAGATACATTAGAAGGACATCCTGCTGGCACAGTTTGGCTTGCTATTGCTTCAAAAGAAGGGGTGGAAGCGAAGGAATATCACTTTACAAAAGACCGTTCGGCAATCAGAAATAGTGCAATGATGCAAGGATTTGATCTGCTAAGGAAGCAACTATTAAGAAAAAAATAAATGCGAATATTTGTTCGGTTTTTGCTTGCTTTTTGTAAATAAAAAAGATATTATAAACGTAATGAAATGTTACTTTGAGTCGTAAAAATAAGGAGGATTATCGTATTGGCAGATGATCGTAAAGCAGCCTTAGATGCTGCATTGAAAAAAATTGAAAAGAACTATGGGAAAGGCTCAATCATGAAATTGGGCGAAAAGATCGACCAACAAATTTCGACGATCCCTAGTGGTTCGCTTGCCTTAGATGTCGCTTTAGGGATAGGTGGCTATCCTCGTGGCCGGATCATTGAAGTCTATGGCCCAGAAAGTTCAGGTAAAACAACAGTTGCACTTCATGCAATCGCTGAAGTACAAAAAAATGGTGGTACTGCAGCATTTATCGATGCGGAGCATGCCTTAGATCCACAATATGCCCAAAAATTAGGGGTAAATATCGATGAATTACTCCTTTCTCAACCGGATACTGGTGAACAAGGATTAGAGATCGCTGATGCCTTGGTATCAAGTGGTGCAGTAGATATCGTTGTTGTCGACTCAGTAGCAGCTTTAGTACCACGTGCAGAGATCGATGGTGAAATGGGTGATTCACACGTAGGGTTACAAGCTCGTTTGATGTCTCAAGCCTTACGTAAACTATCAGGATCGATCAACAAAACAAAAACGATTGCAATCTTCATCAACCAAATTCGTGAAAAAGTTGGTGTGATGTTCGGTAATCCAGAAATCACTCCAGGGGGACGTGCGTTGAAGTTCTACGCGACGATCCGTTTAGAAGTACGTCGTGCTGAACAATTGAAACAAGGGACAGATATTGTCGGTAACCGTACAAAAATCAAAGTCGTTAAAAATAAAGTAGCTCCACCATTCAAAATCGCTGAAGTAGATGTGATGTACGGTTTAGGTATCTCACAAGAAGGCGAACTATTGGATATGGCTGTTGAAAAAGATATCGTCGACAAGAGTGGCGCATGGTATTCTTATAAAGAAGATCGTATCGGCCAAGGTCGTGAGAATGCGAAGATCTACATGGCTAACCATCCAGAAATGATGGCTGAAGTATCTGCATTAGTGCGTGCAGCTTACGGAATCGGCGAACCGATCGAAGTACCAGAAGAAACACAAGAAGAATTACCTTTAGATGAATAAAGAAGTAAGCAGACATCCGGTAGTGGAATAACTACCGGATGTTTTTTTATTTTTGTCTAAAACAAGAGCAAAGAGAACGATTGTTTTTATGTTTAAAACCACCCTTTTACGAAAATTAAGGAAGCCGTTTCTTTCGCATTTAAAGTTGACACTACTGGAAACAAACATTAGAATAAACTTGTGCATGTTTTTGTGCGCATATGCAACAGCATATTTATAGTTTAGATTAATTTATCATAGAAATTGGTAGATGATAAAAATGGAAAAGATAGTATGGAGGTGGATTTTATGGGACTCAACATTCTCCTCGCTATCATCGGTTTAATTGTCGGTCTTGGTTTAGGGTTTATGGTTGCGAAGTCACGTCATGAAAAAGAGATCGCTGGTGCCAAAACATCAGCTGCAAGTATTCTTGAAGGTGCGAAAAAAGAAGCAGAAACTCTAAAAAAAGAAGCATTGTTGGAAGCTAAGGAAGAAAATCAGAAATATCGTTCTGAAGTTGAAAGTGAGCTGAGAGAAAGTAAATTAGAACTGAAATCTCAAGAAAATCGATTGATCCAACGCGAACAAACGTTAGATCGTAAAGATGACTCGTTAGAAAAACGAGAAAACTCACTTGAAAGTAAAGAAGAGGCACTTAGTTCAAAACAGCAATTAATTGAAGAGCGAGAAAAAGACGTTGAAAAATTGATTGAAGATCAACAAAAAGAATTAGAAAAAATTGCTGGTTTATCGAAAGAAGATGCAAGAGAAGTAATCATGAAGTCAACTGAAGAAGAGTTGAATCATGAGTTGACCTTGATGGTAAAAGAATCAGAACAACGTGCAAAAGAAGAAGCAGATCGCAAAGCGAAAAACTTGCTATCATTGGCTATCCAACGTTGTGCAGCAGATCAGGTTTCTGAGACGACAGTGTCAGTCGTGACATTACCAAATGACGAAATGAAAGGTCGTATCATCGGACGTGAGGGACGAAACATCCGAACACTTGAAACACTTACAGGAATCGACTTGATCATTGATGATACACCAGAAGCAGTCGTGCTTTCAGGATTCGATCCAATTCGTCGAGAAATCGCACGGATGACATTAGAAAAACTGATTCAAGATGGCCGGATCCATCCAGCGCGTATTGAAGAAATGGTTGAAAAATCACGTAAAGAAATGGACGAACGCATTCGTGAGTATGGAGAAGAAGCAGCCTTTGAAGTCGGCGCACATACCCTTCATCCAGACTTGATCAAAATCATGGGTCGTTTGCATTTCCGAACAAGTTATGGTCAAAACGTGTTGAAACACTCGGTCGAAGTAGCAAAATTATCAGGAATCTTAGCAGCAGAATTAGGCGAAGATATCCAACTAGCCAAACGTGCAGGATTGCTTCATGATATCGGGAAAGCATTAGACCACGAAATCGAAGGTTCACACGTTGAGATCGGTGCAGAATTAGCAGCGAAATACAAAGAGAATCCAGTCGTGATCAATGCAATCGCTTCTCACCATGGCGATGTGGAAGCAACTTCTGTTATTTCTGTGTTAGTGGCTGCTGCAGACGCATTATCAGCGGCTCGTCCAGGCGCAAGAAGCGAATCATTAGAAAACTACATCCGTCGTTTGAGAAGTCTAGAGACGATCTCAAACAGCTTTGCAGGTGTTGAATCAAGTTTTGCTGTCCAAGCCGGTCGTGAAGTACGCGTCATGGTCAAACCAGAAGAAATCTCTGATTTAGATGCCGTGCGCTTAGTACGCGATATCCGTAAACGAATCGAAGATGACCTAGATTACCCAGGTCATATCAAAGTGATCGTGATACGTGAAACTCGTGCAACCGATTATGCGAAATAAAAAAATAGTTAAAAATAGGGTGACCTGACAGATTAATCTGTCAGGTCATTTTTTTACGGATTTTAGTTTATACCAGACATTGCCAACGATTATGACGTTAAAATGCTCTTTCAGGACTGATATAAAAATAGATCGCCACTTAACGCTATACTGATAATTGGAATAAATACAATATCAGGAGTTAAAGAATCCCAATGATGAAAATAAAACAATTTGCTGACGATCATCCTTATCTAATCGTCATTTATTCAGGCTTATTTGGAAGTGCTTTCTGGATTACTGTTGAATATATCGTAAATCGTGATTTTAGACCTAGTGGTATTTATAGTTTTATATTTTATAATGTAATCGGATTGTCAGTAGCTAAATTTAAATCAAAAAAAAAAGTTAAAACAGAATAATAAGAAAAGATTTGATGTATAAGTCAAAAAAGCGACAGAAAGGGGGCATTTCTGTCGCTTTTTCGTGTGAAAGATTTACCTAAATGAAGCCCTTTTTGTCTAGGCAAAAAAATACTTTTATTTGATAAGAACATATGAAAATCATTCTTCTAGTCTATTTGATTGATGAGTACACGCATTCGGAAAAAAATATGGAAAGATGTGATGCACTAGTTATCCGACAAACGTGTGCAAAAACAGGTAATTTATTTTTGAGTGTTCAATGCCATCTAATTGACCATTTTTTTCTAAAATACTTGAATAAAAGGCACATAAATTTTTAATCGCCTTGTATGATGAAAGTGAAGGGGAGAATCGATTTAGAAAAAAAGCAAGTAGAACGAGTAAAATGTAACGCCTTATTCAGTAGCTGTACATCTTTTAATGAAGGAGTGAAAACAATGCCAGGAGTAGATTTTAATATGAAAATCGGTGAATTTTACAACGATTTTAATAAGAAGGATAATCCAAAAGAGCGAGATGATATGGTGAAGGACCTTGTAAATAGGTCAGGACAGACTCCTACAGACCTCCTAACCCCTGTAGGATTCCTCTTTATGTGGAATATTTTAGCAGGGCTAAGGATGCCAGAGGACCTGCCTACGCAGCAACGAGCTGTCCAAGATTCAGGTGCTGTTTTAAAAGTAGATACTCATGTTGAAATACAACAGGTTGGAAATCAAGTACGGATGCCTAATCTTAAGTCTAGCTCGACTTTTTACCCCCAAAGAATCACCCCACCAGTACCCACCAATACCACCCAAATCCAACAAAATAAACCAGAAGTTGTCTCTCCGCCGCTTGATTTTGCAAGTGCGGCTCATCAGTTTAGTATAAAAGTACATAAATTTGCTCATGGGATCACGGAGCTTATTGATTGTACGACGACCCAACAAGCTTATCATAAAAAAGAGCACGGCTTGTGGGAAAACAAAAATCATACACACATCCACTTTAAGACAGTTTGTCGAAATGCAATCGCTGAATCACAAACATTGAATGAAACGCGAAGCAACAAAATCGTTTCCCCACAGCAGTTCTCATTCAAAAAAAGCACGGATGTAAATGATCCACAGCATTTTAATGCAACGAATGCTGCTGAAAGGGTAAAAAATGTATTACAAACGAATTTTGAGAAAAACTATCCAAATGAAACAACGACAGATGTGCCAATACCAGAAAATGTAACTTCTAGTATCCATTCTTTTTGGGATGGACTCACTGAAACGTTCAGCTCCTTCTTTCATCAGCAAGAGCAGATAATTGATTCAAGGAATCAGACAGAGGCAAACGACAATATTCTAGGACAGTTCACAGATTTATTAATACAAACTTTTTCGAGCAATTCTGGAACTTCTGATTCGTTAGGTAAAGATAATAGAAAATATGAGCGAGAGCATATTATAAAGCAGCAACTTCTGACAAATGACACAAAAAGGCGAGCACCTCAGAGAACAGACGTAAGCATCGCTGAAAAACTGGTTAGTTTAGCCCGAGATTTCTCAGAAGCGTTCGATCGTTTTGTTAAACGTTATGATTTCAAAATAGGAGTTGGCGCGGAAGCAGCACCTATTCCTACACAGCCGACGGTTCCGACACTTTTAGCTGAATTAGCCACAAATCCAACGCTTATCGGACTGAAATCCTCACAAATACTTTCTGAAGAAATGCATGAAAAAATCGATAAAGTCATGTTAGCCTATATGGAAAATAAACCGTCCCCCGTCCCAATCAACGAACCATTTACACCGTTCTGGTATGATCAAGAAGTCTTTGGACAGCGCAGTGAAACAGATAGAGCAAATGAAAAAATCAGGCAGGCTGTTTGTGAAAAGTATAGTGAATTATGCGCGGTTAAAGAGCAACCACTCAATGATTTTTTTCTCGCTCTTCAAAGTTGGGCAAACAGAGGAGGATCAAATCATGAACTTCTTGAGAAGAGACAACAGCTGGCTAAGATCATTCTTAGTGCTTATGGCCTTTCAGCCGTGCAAGTATCCGCAATTCGAGCAATCAATATTTTTTTTCAATGGGAAACAAATAATGTGTTCAAATCATGTACTTTTACTGAAATTAAGAATATTGATGTAAATCCAATGCAAACACAGAATGAAACGATTGCAGAAAATAATCGAACGAATTATTTATTCGATCCAGTCAGTGCTTCTGACTACGGAAAGGTCCTTCGTATCACTGAAGCCATCTCTCAAGATATCCAACCCTTTGATCAGTCAGAATTATTGCCAGTTTTTAACTTTGATGAACAAATGTTTCAAGAAAAAAATAAGACAACTGATGTGAATCGGATGCTTAAGTCATTTTTCATCGGTACAGGAGTTGTTCGACAGATTGCTACTGACTTGGATCTGATTGCGGTTGTTCAAAGTTGGGCAGGTGAGAATTGGAGAAATGACGAAACCATACAGTCAGAACGAGCGCAGTATTTAGCTCATGTTATCCAAAAAGGTTACGGGATTGAAAATAGCAGACTAGGAGATTTCTTATCCAATATACAATTGCAAGCAATTTATAAGCAATGGAAAACCAACACGTTGCTAGCGGGATATCGCTATAAAGAAAAGACGAGACAAACCATTCAGTATGATTTATCACCAAAAGAGCCTGCCACGATTCTTCAAGTACAAAAACATTTAAAAGAAAACAACCAAATCTATAGAGACTTTATCCTTGGTCGACCGGAGAGTATTCCTAAGCAAACACCAATCGTGCCGATTTATTACCATGAACAGATTTTTGATCTGCGAGAGAATACGCCAAAGGCAAATGAGGTAGTCGGAGATTTCCTTTATAAAGAACAAATGTATTTAACAACGGCGACGCCACGCCAACTGGTTTTGTTGTTGCAAAAATGGATCTTTGAAGGCGCACAGTATGATGAGATCAGCAAAAGGCAGAACATAGCGGCGAATATGATTTTGAGGGCTTACGGTGGGGCAGCAGTACCCTTGACGGATAGTGAGGCACGAGCAATTGTATTGCAGTGGGAAAACAATAATGCACAGATTGGCTATAAGTATGAGAAAGGGCAAGGCGATCGTCCTGGAATTGATATTGAAAAAATCAAAAAAAAGCAAGAACAGGAACAAGAAGAAGAAGTGAAAAAAAGATTGAACGTTTTTTTAAGGCAAATGATTTTGATTCTACGCCACAACTAACTAGTCAGCCGGAAAAAGAGTTACACACTACTGTAGATCGCATAGAGGTAGAGAAAGCAAAACAAAGAGTAGCGAACTTTTTAACTGAAAAAGGTGTAGACTGTGATACTTCGGATATCAATGTTTTTGCGACAGTCGTCTCAAATTGGGTATTGTTGGAAGGCGCAAACCAAGAAGTGATAGACATGGTTAAAATGAAACAAGTTGCTCAAGTCATTCTTGGCGAAGAAGTAGATGGTGTCATTTCAAATAAAGGCGCAGAGATCACGTTCACTAAGTGGCTGTGGGACATGATTGAGATCAATAATTTGGTTTTGGAAACAACACCTCCCTCTGGAATGGGGCATGCAAAAGAAGCATCTCGATCAGCAGCAACAATCAATAAGTGGTTGGATAAGAAAGTCATGACACAAGTTGAGTCATTTTTCCGTCAAAAAGGCATGTTGTCCGCTACCCAAGCCACCAAAGAAGATGTTTTAGCAGCTATGGGGGGATGGTTTAGTCAAACTGGAGTGGATGGTGTCATCAAATCTGAAAAAATCCAAGAGGTAGCAAAAGTCATCCTGAAGGAGTTAAAACTATATGGTGGGCAGTCGGAGGAAGTCATCTCAGATAAGAATGCTGAGATGACCGTAATGAAATGGTCGATTGAAAATGTCTTAGGTACTACAATTGAAGGCTATGCAGCAAAAAAAATCATTGATTCATCTAACCCATCTACTTTTACGATCGGCCAACTTAGAAAGTCATTTTCAGTCGAAGAATTGAAAAAGGCAGGTCTAATCAATATTCCATCGAAATCTGCAACGCAACAAGTAGACCAAAAAACGGGAATACAAGAGAACATAACTAAACTATGGGTCTCTTTTATGAACCGTGCATTACCTAACTATTTTCTTAAATCCAGTGAGTTGGGCGACGATAAATTGATTTCTGATTATGATTCTTTAATGCAGATGACAGGTTCTAGAATACTAGAGGATCTAGGTTGTCTTAATAAGTTCAATCAGACAGAAATCAAATCAGTAGGTGAACTTTTTTTTGAAAGCATTATCGAAAAAGGAATTTCGACTGTCGAAGAAATTTCACATCTTTTAGTTCCAGCGACACTGGCTACTGCTCAGTTGAGCCCAGATATTTTAAGAGAAGCTTTGGTAAAAGGGGACTATAAACAAGCAGTGTTAAGTACTTTTATCAATTATTTACAACAAGGCTATTTTGAATTAGTAAAAAAGCAAGGAATTGTCAATGATCTTGTCGTATCGTATCAAACAGCAGTGATTAACTGGCGTCGACAATCAGCACTTGTGGATGAAGTACTGGAAGAGTGCGAGCGACTTGGTATAGAGGTTAGTCTTGTGGCGGATCAAATTTATCTCTCTGGCGGAAATCCCTGTCCGGGTCCGTGGGTTCCACCAGATGTCAATGAATGGTATAAGCGATTGACTAAAGCTGTATCTGAATCATTTTACTCGCTGGATCATTTTCTGATACGACTTGCAGTGGATTCATTTCACAAAGAGGATTTGAATTTTATCTTTTCATCGGAAAGTCGTATTTACAATGCGAAAGCAGTATTGAGTCATAAAGCAAGTCACCCGGCAAGCGGGCCAGGTTCATCCGGTTTCCCACCCGTCTTTTTAGCAAAAGAGGTGGAAGTAGAGACAGTTCTTAAATTGGCTGAGACAGATTTATTTGTCGTTACTCGTGGCAGTGAAGAAAGGTTCTATGCGTTAAAAAGACTGGAACAAGATGGCGGTTACAAGCTTTATCGTGTGGATAAAGATGCGATGGCATATCTTCGGTATGGGCTTTTTGACCGACAAGATCTTTGGAAAAATGAATTTCGAAAATACGACGATAAAGTTCTGATCAGAGATAAGCCATACACGCTTAAATTAGAATTTGATCGCAGTAAACCCTTATCGCAAGTTAATACGCAGGAGAGACTAATCGATTATATTGGCGGGAAACACAGGGATACAGTCTATCAACAACTATTTGATTCAGGGAAAGAGACAACAACAGCTGAAAAAGTTCGGGATGTTTTCAAACATCTCATTCCTTTTTACGATTGTGTAGTCGGTATTATTAATAAAGATGTTGGTGAGGCAGTTCCCAGTTGTATGCTGGATGTCGTTTCTTTAATTCCTGTATTAGGGCAAGTCACTTCACTTAATACGCGATTTGCATTTGGTATGGCAAGAATGATCATGAAACAAGGTGTAACAGGTGCTGTACGTCATGGTGCGCGCTATCTTCCAAAAACATCAGAACTTCGATCGCTTGCGGTGAGCGCGATACGTTATGTTGATCCAGGAGTAGAATTGTTGACTAGTAGTTCACAAGTCTTATTCAAGGGCTTGATACGTTTGAAAAACCAAGTGTTTATTAGAAAGGAACTCAAGGAAGTAGCGACAAAACTTGAAAAATTTGTAATAGAAAAGGACGATTTGACTAAAAGTTATACGCAAGCGGCTTTACCAAATAATGGTCCAGAAATCTTCGTGAAACGTGTGCATAACCATTTATATGTTCCAGTATCGGACTTAAAAAAGGGGGATGTTTATGGGCAACGTTTTACCTTGCGAGGGACAAAGCTAAGATTGTTTGAGGGACCAGCATTTTTTTTACGCAGACAAAAAAATTTGATTCACCAAATTTCAAGTAAGATTCCTAACAGAGATCTAGCTGTCGAAGAGGTAAATTTAAATCCTAACGCTTACGGGGAAGGAACGACTCTAACTATCACTGGAGCAGGAGATTTTCGCCAAACATTCATTGAAATGGATAAGAAACTGGTTCCTGTCAGAATCACCGCAATTGAGAAGCATGGTATCCGTTATGATGTATATGATAGAGGAGTGGTATATCCAGTAAACTTTAATGGGATAGAGTGGTATTTTGAAAAAGAAACGAGTCCAACGATCTCGCAAACAGTACGTGAAAAAATAGGGAAGGAACTAAATCAGTATGAGTCCTTACAAACTCCTACTACGCTGTCCCCGCCGGATGAAAATGGTTTGATGTGGAATTCTGCCGGGCGTTCTTATATCAGAATCAAAAAACAATATATTCCTCTAGTTTTGTTGGATAAAGAAACGAATCGTTATCATTTAGTGAAAAAAAATATGCTTGCGCCGATGACAGTATTACGATTGGATCCAACTAGTGGTGCTTTTCGCTTTGAAACGCCTTTAGAGAAATCACGTAAAAAATATCCAGTGACTATCCAACACAATAGACCGAATTCTCCACAAGCAGGCACTTCAAAAGGTGAGACTGTAGCTTCATCTAGTGGAGGGGCAGTTGCTCAGAGGAGGGAGAATCCATTGTATCCGCCGTATAATACTCTTCCAGAATCTCCAAATAGATGGTGGGGATGGTACAGCATGCTAAATGCAATCGAGTATTCAGTGATGCACAGAATTTCAAGGCGGGAAGATGAATTAGTTCAGATAAAACCATTGGAGAATTTTGTCCCAGAGCCACAAAGAATTGTCGAAATTGACGAGGCTCGCGCCCAAAAAGCGATTTCTGATGAGATTGTCAAAGTATTGTCTTTGAAACCAGGGGACAAGTTTCGCGTTTTTTTCGGTTTAGATATAAGTAAGGTACCGGAACCACTTCGACCGTTTATGGAGAAACTTCCACAAGAGCTTGAGAACGCAATCGAGAATTTCGGGATCGTCAAAGACGTGTGTTTAGAATTGTTAAAAGTAGATAAAATCGCAGAAACAGCTGAAGGGCAATACTTAATAAACTTCCTTGACTTGAAATATACTTATCAGCAAGAGAGAGTTTTGCAGGAAACAGTAAAGAGACTACTTTCGATCGCCACAAAAGGCGAGCAATTTCTACGACAATCAGCAGACTGGGGATTTGAAAATGTTTGGGTCGTTTCGACTGATTATGTTCTAGATGAGAAGACACATGCCTATTACTCCAATAGTAATGATAGTCCGAAAGCCTATGCATTTGTATTGAGAGAAGATGCGGAGTGTCGCATTATTATTAATGCGGATGCTTTTCATAAAAGACCAGAAATTTTACCAGGAATCCAGATGGCAGCGCCTCTAGGATTAACGATCACGCATGAAACCACACATGTTGTTTCGGGAACGTATGATGTTGTGAGATATGGGCTAACGACTACTGGCTTTTTACCGAGTGGGGAAAATGTGAAAACTGATTTTCTAGCACGATATAAGAAGTTTTTTGAACATCCGAATTTTGATCAATTTGTTACAGCAGTAGCAAAACAGCAAAATGCCCCTCACTTATCTAAAAAAGCGGTCATCAAAGCGTTTGAAACGGACCCTATATTATTTACCAACTTTAAATTGACGGATGCGCAATTACTAGCAACGATCATGAGAGATTTCGCAAATCAAAATGAGTTCCACAAACAACCGCGTGTCAAAAGGGAAGCAAAGGAAGAAGGCTTGGGCGATGGAAAGTTGCTGACTGCTTTCGCGATGATGCAAACAGGTGATTTTTTTGTTTTAGAACTAGCTAAAAATTTAGAGAAAGAGCAAGAATTACCTAAAATGACGACGGCAGTACCTACTCAAACAAGGGGTGAAACGGCTGATTTTTCAGGGGGTATGAGTAATAACAAAAAAATGAATAAAGAAACGAAGGCGACGGTAACTGATCAGCAATCTAGCGGGATTTTTTCGGGCACTGAACAAGAGAAAAGTTCAGAAAAGAAACAAGAACGACCAAAAACTCCAACAGAAGCACCTGCCAAGAAAAGGGATACGGCAGCGGATTTTGACAGGATCATGAGAGGTATTGACAATAAAAAGAACCCCAAAAATCAACCACGCCTCAAAAGAGAAATTAAAGAAGAATCGAGCGATGGCAAGCTGTTTCGTTTTTCAGATCTAATGCAAAGAGGTGGTTTTTCAGTTATAGAACAAGATAAAAGTTTAGAAAGGAAAGAAGAACGACCAAAAATGTCGACAGGAGCAACTGCTAAAAAAGGGGATGGAGCGACTAGTTTTTCAAAAATCATCAAGCGTGGCAAAAAGGTTAGTAAAGAGACGAACACGACAATCACTTACCAACAGACGATCCTACAGGGAAAACAGGTCAGTCTATAAAATGAATGGTAAATAAAGGAGAATAGCTAAAGAAAGCGGGCAGTACTACGTATAGAGGCAAGAGATAGTATAACTTCACTACTAGTATTAACTAAATAAGAACCTCTCTGGTAAATAAGACGGCATGTACAAAAATGTGAAGTCTTATATACCAGAGAGGTTACTTCTGTTTTCAACGTTTATTGAGATTTAGGCGCATTTCTTTAGATGTTAAAAAAGTAGATGATAAAGATGGACGATGAATGTCAAAAGTTTGCAAAATGCTACAACATCTCTAAATCTTTTTCGATCGTTTTAGTGATCCCTTTAATAATTGCGGGGATAAACCCAGCTTCTTCCAATGCAACGACACCTGCAACTGTTGTACCACCAGGGGAAGAAACTTGGTCAACTAATTCCCAAGGATTTTCATCGCTTGCGAGGAATTTTTGACAAGAACCTAAAATTGCTTTGGCTGCGATCTCGGTTGCTGTTTTTTTCGGTAGTCCATGCAAGACACCAGTACGCCCCATTGCATCGATCAACATATAAATAAAAGCAGGTGAGCTTCCCGCTAAGCCGATAAATGTACTAAAATCATCTTCGGCTAAAGGATAAACGCTGCCGATCGCTTCAAAGATCTTTGTCGCTTGTGCCAGCTGATCATTTGTTGCTGCTTGGTTTTTACAGATTGCCGAAACGCCAGCACCGACACTCACATTGACATTAGGCATCACACGAACGATGGCTGCTTCTGGATCAAGCGCTTGTTCTAATGTTGCAAGTGATTTTCCTGAAGCGATGGAAATGAATAACTGTTGTTTACGGTGGTCACGCAAGTCATGCAATACCGATTCGATGATTTTTGGTTTTACTGCTAGGATGATGATCTCTGCTTTGTCAGCAACTTCTTGATTGCTCTGACAAGCAGTGACGCCTACTTTACCAGCAAAACGTTGTGCATTTTCATAATGTCCACTTGAGACAAAAATCTCTTCTTTAGCCACAAGATCATTTGCTAAGATCCCGTGAATAATTGCTTGAGCCATATTTCCTGTACCGATAAATCCGATTTTCATGTAATCCTCTCCTTTTGTTTTAGCATAGCTTTCTTTCTTACAATCTGCAAGTCAAGAGATGACCCCATCTGTGAATGGATTGGGGAGAAAGTGGTGGGTAGAAAACGAAGATGAAACGAGTGTTTTAGTATCACTAAAATTCGTATAAACGGTGTTCAAGAAGCAGCACTTCAATAATAAGCCAAAAAAATCAAAAATGAAAAAGCCATTTTCGATTTTTCTGTCTTATTACTCAGTGCTGACCGCTTCTTTCACAACCTCTGATAAACGGTGTTCAAGAAGCTGACCTTCAACACTAAGCTGAGAAATCAAAAAATATGAGGAGCTATTTTCTGATTTCTCATCTTACTGTTCAGGTCAAAGCGCTTCTTTCACAACCTAGATAAACGGTGTTCGAAAGCCAGCTCCTTCAATAGTAAGTCAAAACGTGAAAAAATATGAGAAGCTATTTTCCCACGTTTCGTCTTACTACTTGGAGCTGAACGGCTTTCTCACAACCTAACGTCCAAAGTGGAAAAATCAATCTAAATAAGATAACATGAATGTATACGTTTTAGAAAGTCTACAGGTGAGGATGAGTGCCGGTGAAAAATAAATTACAGATCATGATCCAGTGGGTGAAATCACATCAGTTGATTTTAAAACTGATATTCTTTGGATCGATCCTTGTTTTTGTGGCGAATCAGGTCGCCAATATTGCCCAAGGGATGAGTTGGCAAGATGTCTGGCACACGATGGAACAACAGCGTCATAGCACGCTTGCATGGATGATTTTAGCAGGATTGATCGGCGTTGCCCCGATGTTGCTTTACGATTGGGTCACGATCCGAGTATTGGAAAAACAAGGGAAACCTAAAATGAGTCGCAAAGACTTTTTGTTATCGGCTTGGATCACGAATACGATCAACAATTTGGCAGGATTTGGCGGAATCGTCGGAGCAAGCTTACGAGCTAGCTTTTATGGCAAGCACACCAATCGTAAAATGGTGCTTGCAACAGTCTCGAAAGTTGCTTTATTCCTGTTGACTGGGCTTTCTATCTGGTCATTATTAACGTTTATCAATGTTTTCTTTCTTCAATCTGATAGTGTTTTTCGCGGGTATTGGATTTGGTTATTTGGGGGTAGCTTTTTAGCGCCAATCATCTTCTTGTTTGCCTATCTGAAACGAAAAACATTATTTGCAGAATTTTATCCTAAAGGTTTGGTGGGTTTGTTCGCAGCTTCCTTTGGACAATGGACTGGAGCATTAGTAGTTTTCTTATTGATTGGGCGCTTGATGGCGGTAGATATTTCTTTATGGTCATTGTACCCGATGTTTATCATTGCCACATTGATTGGCATGTTGACGATGGTGCCCGGCGGTGTGGGGACGTTTGACGTGTTGATGATCTTAGGGATGAGTCAACTAGGTGTGCGGCAAGATATTGCGCTTGTGTGGCTGCTTTATTATCGCTTGTTCTACTATGTACTCCCATTTCTATCTGGCGTCATTTTATTTTTGACACACACAGGAGTTAAGATCAATCGATTTTTAGATAACATTCCTCGATTGTTTTTTCAAAAGATTGCTCATTTTGTTTTAGTGTGTGCTGTTTATTTTGCGGGGATCATGATGGTCTTGCTTTCAACGATCACCAATCTTTCGACGGTCAGTCGTTTATTTCAAATACTTTTGCCTTTCTCATTTGATTTTTTAGATCAGATGTTGAATCTGTTGATCGGTTTCTTATTGTTAGGTTTAGCTAGAGCTTTAGCGATGAAGGTCAAAAAAGCATTTATTCCGACAATTGCTTTACTTGCTTTTGGTATCATCAATACAGTGATGCGAACGTTGTCGTGGCAATTGATCGTTGTCTATCTTCTGATATTACTCGCGGTCTGGTTCTCTCGCAAAGAGTTTTATCGTAAAAAGTTTGTTTATTCATGGGGAGCTATTTTATTTGATGCGTGTTTATTTGGCTTTTTATTTGTTGTTTATGCCATCGCAGGCTATCATCGTGGTAGTTTTTGGGTAGGTGACTTAACTGCCAATCGCTTCATTCTCTTCCCTTCTGAAGACGTCTGGTTTTCTGGATTGATTGGCTTAGGGATCTCTTTACTGGCGTTAGTTGCTTTGTATCAGTACTTGGCCGCAGACACAGGATTTGGTGAATCTTTAGATCAAACTCGTTTAGATCGCCTTTTAACGACCTATGGCGGGACCGCAGCTAGTCATTACTTGCATTTACCTGGATACACTTATTTTTATTATCAGGAAGAGGATCAAGACCAAGTAGTGTTTGGGTATCAAATCAAGGGAAACAAATGTTTTGTTCTGGGTGATCCAATTGGTGATCCAGCTAAAATACGTAAAGCTACGCATGAATTTTTAAAGAAAGCTGATTGTTTTGGTTATCAGTTGGCATTTTATAAAGTTTCAGAAAGCTATGTCGTTATGCTTCACGAAGCGGGATTTCACTTTACGAAAGTTGGCGAAGCCGCCGTCACTGATCTTTCTTCTGATGCGCTTCAATGGCGAACAAAGCAAATCGAATTGCAACGTTTGACGAATGAAGGCTATCATTTTACTTGGTATGACGAATTACCTGAAGAATTATTCGAACCAATCCATGAAGTGTCGCAAAAATGGTTGGACGGTTCTCGTGAGAAACATTTCTCAGTAGGCTATTTCGATAAAGAATATCTCTTGATGAGCGGAATCGGTGTTGTTCGCAAAGAACAGCAAATCGTTGGCTTTATTACATCTCAACCGATCAATGGGCGTCAAGCAGGGTATGATCTGCTACGGTATCTACCGAATCAGCCGAATAGTCTAGGCGATTACTTGCTTGCCAATTTATTGGCTGTCTATCGTCAAAAAGGCTACGTAGAAGCGAATCTTGGGCTTGCTCCACTGGCGAATGTCGGAGAGACAGACTTTTCATTCTTGCAAGAAAAAGTGATGCGAATCATCTATAATTATGGTAATTTCTTTTATTCTTTTCAATTAGCCTATGAGGAAAAACAACGATATGTCACACATTGGGAAGGGCGTTATTTTGCGTATATGAAAGGAAGTAGTTTTACCTTAGCCACGTTGCAACTGTTCTTATTGATCGGTAAAGGAAAAGAAAAAGGAACAAGTTTAGCAGAAGAAGTTCTGACAGAATTGTAAAAATGATTGTAAAGCTGTGATGAAAGTGTTTACGTCTATTGGTGAAAGCTATACTTTTATTTTTCCCTATGATAGAATACTTTCGACTTAGACTTTTCGAATGGGTGAGAGGATGGAATTGATTGAAAAAGCACCAGCGAAGATAAACTTAGGGTTAGATGTGTTATATAAAAGACCAGACGGGTATCATGAGTTGGAAATGGTGATGTCAAGTGTAGATTTAGCTGATCACTTGTTCTTTGAAGAGCTATCGGAAGATCGAATCATTGTTGAGACGAATAAAGCATTTTTGCCGGTAGATCAGCGTAACAATGTGTATCAAGCCGCATTGTTGTTAAAAAAGAAATATCAAATCAAAAAAGGCGTAAAAATCGTTGTGAAGAAAAATATTCCTGTCGCTGCTGGATTAGGCGGCGGAAGTACGGATTGTGCGGCGGCATTGAGAGGCATCAATCGATTGTGGAACTTAGGCTGTAGCTTGGAAGAATTGGCTGAGATTGGTTTGGAAGTAGGGACAGATGTTCCATACTGTGTCTACGGTCAAACAGCGTACGTAGGTGGAAAAGGTGAAATCGTCCAATTGTTACCGGCAATGCCTTCTTGTTGGGTCATTCTTGTAAAGCCTAAAATGAGTGTTTCCACGCGAACTGTTTTCCGAGAAATCGATACGCAAAAAATCCAACACCAAGATATTGCTGGATTGGCTGATGCGCTTCGTCAACAAGATTATCAAAAAATGTTAACGAAAATGGGTAACAGCCTCGAAGACGTGACAGGAAAACGTCATCCGATCATTCACCAAATCAAAGAGCGAATGATCAAATACGGTGCAGATGCTGCTTTGATGAGTGGCAGCGGGCCAACGGTTTTTGCTGTTTGTCAACATTATTCCAGAGCCCAAAGAGTCTATAATGGATTAAAAGGGTTTTGTGAAGAAGTGTATCTTGTCAGAACGCTATAAACGAATAAAAGAAATAAGACCGTTCAATCAGGAGAAAAATGATTGGACGGTCTTTCGTATGGGGGTTCTTCTGTTTCATGGTTAGGAATAAAAAGGAATTGTCCCAGTCGCATGGTCATCAAAAACCAAAAGACGAAGCAAGCTATTGTTGATTTTTAATCAAGAACGAAGGAAAACGCTTGCGCTTATTGTTGATATGACGGTAGATTCATTCGTTTTCCGATTTACAGTACAAGTTTGATTTTAAATCAGAAAATCAGTTTAATCTATTGACTGTTTTTTTTTAATTTGGTACATTAATCCTCGTTAATAAATCGTAATATTACGATTTGTTTTGAAAGGAGCATATATGAAGAAATATTTATTCGCCGCATCTTTAGTTATAGGAGCTTTCCTATTTACAGCTTGTGGACAGACTACACAAGAGTCTGATTCAGACGAGTTGAATGTTGTTGCAACGTTTTATCCAATGTATGAATTTACGAAAGAAGTCGTTGGTGATACTGGGAATGTTGAGTTATTGATTCCCGCAGGTACGGAACCTCATGATTTTGAGCCAAGTGCGCAACAAAGTGCAAAGATTGCTGATGCAGACGTCTTTGTTTATAACAGTTCCGACATGGAATTTTTTGTTGATTCATTGAAAAATACGATCGATACTGATCAAACGTTGATGATCGAAGCAGCCAAGGGGATCGAGCGTTTAGAATCACAAGAAGACCATGACGAAGAACATGAAGAATCAGAAGGACATCACCATGATCATGCATACGACCCTCATGTTTGGTTAGATCCAACATTAGCGATCCAAGAAGTACAAACGATCGCTAAAGAGCTAGGCGAGAAATATCCAGATAAGAAAGATACATTTGAAAAAAATGCTGCGGCTTATGTCCAAAAATTAGAAGCATTGGACCAAGCCTATACAGAGGCACTAAAAGGTGCAGCGAATCGAACGTTTGTGACACAACATGCGGCATTTGCTTATTTAGCAAATCGCTATGATCTAGAACAAGTAGCGATCTCTGGTGTTTCACCGGATCAAGAGCCTACGCCTAGTCGATTGGCTGAATTAAAAGATTTTGTTGAGCAAAATAACGTTGAAGTCATCTATTTTGAAGAAAATGCGTCATCTAAAGTAGCAGAAACATTATCTAAGGAAACAGGTGTAAAACTTGAAGTACTTAATCCACTAGAGAGTTTGACGAATGATCAAATCAAAGCTGGTGAAAATTACGTATCTATCATGGAGAAAAACCTTGAGGCATTAAAAGAGAGCATAAAGTAAAACGAAGGGAGTCCTCTATGTGCGTTATATCGAAATAGCCGATCTCACTTTCTATTATGATGAAGAACCTGTTTTAGAAGGTGTATCCTATCATGTAAATGCCGGCGAATTTGTGATCTTGACTGGCGAAAACGGAGCGGCAAAGTCTACATTGATCAAAGCTTCTTTAGGGCTATTGAAACCCTCTAAAGGGACCATAAAGATTGCAAGTAAAAATCAGGACGGAAACAAATTGAGCATTGGCTACATCCCGCAACAAGTTTCTTCCTTCAATGCGGGGTTTCCTAGTACCGTATTAGAATTAGTACGTTCTGGCAGATATCCTAGAGGTCGTTGGTTCAAACGTTTGAGCGAAAAAGACCACGGACACGTCAAACGTGCTTTGGAATCTGTTGGCATGTGGGACATGCGTCATCGTCGGATCGGAGAACTATCTGGCGGACAAAAACAACGAATCAGCTTAGCGCGTATTTTTGCTACTGATCCGGATTTGTTTGTATTGGATGAGCCGACGACTGGGATGGATGAAGAATCACGAAATGAATTTTATCGTTTGTTGCGCCATAGCGCGCACGTTCATGGCAAAGCCGTGTTGATGATCACTCATGACCACGAAGATATCAAGCAATATGCGGATCGACAAATCCGTTTAGTGCGAAAGGAGGATTCTCAATGGCGTTGCTTTCATATGAATTCATGAGACGCGCATTTCTTGCGGCAATCTTTATAGCAGGGATCGCACCGATGTTAGGCGTGTTCTTAGTGATCCGTCGTCAATCATTGATGGCAGATACCTTGTCTCATGTTTCTTTAGCAGGAGTAGCCTTAGGGTTTTTCCTTAATCTCAATCCGACGATGACAACAATGGTGGTCGTCGTTGTCGCTGCTATCATTTTGGAATATCTACGATCTATGTATCGTACGTATTCAGAAATTTCGATTGCGATTCTTATGGCAGGTGGACTGGCACTTGCGTTAGTTTTGATGAATTTGAGTGGAGGGAATTCTGCCACGAGTATTCAATCTTACTTGTTTGGCTCGATCGTCACGATCACTTGGGAGCAAGTGCTATTTTTAGGTATTTTATTTGCAGTGATCGGTCTATTGTTTTTCCTATTCAAACGCCCGATGTATGTGTTGACCTTTGATGAAGACACTGCCCATGTGGATGGGCTGCCCGTTCGGTGGATGTCGATGCTGTTCAATATCATCACTGGGGTAGCAATTGCTGTAATGATCCCGATAGCAGGAGCATTATTGATTTCTGCTATTATGGTGTTACCGGCAGCAATCGGGATGCGCTTAGGAAAAAGCTTCAATGTAGTGATCTTTATCAGTATCATCGTTGGTTTTATTGGGATGCTTTCTGGATTGACTAGTTCCTTTTATTTGGACACACCTCCAGGAGCGACGATTACGTTAGTATTTATTCTTTTGTTCTTACTCGTTAATTTGAGCAAACGGATCTTACTAACGATTAGAAGAAAAAATAAATAAAAAGACCCAAGCAGGTGTCTATCTGAGACAAACAAATGTCTTAGATAAACACCTGTTTTTTTACAAATACCGAACTATTTTCTTAATTTTAGATAAAATGCTCGAATTTTCCCGAAAAAACTTATATAATGAAACACGATAAAATTTGTTGGAAAAAGGAGCTGGAATATGTGAAAGTACGTCGCAGTGAGCGTCTTGTCGATATGACACAGTATTTATTAGATCATCCGCATGAATTGATTTCATTAACAAGCTTTGCCGAACGTTATGAATCTGCGAAATCTTCCATCAGTGAAGATTTGGGAATCATCAAAAAAACATTTAAAGAACGAGGGTATGGAACGCTTGAAACCATTCCTGGTGCAGCGGGAGGAGTACTATTCATCCCAGAAATTTCCTATGAGGAAGCAAAGAAATACATTGAATCACTTGCAGAACGTTTGTCTGAACAAGACCGTTTACTTCCTGGAGGCTATGTTTACTTATCTGATCTATTAGGAGAACCTGAGCTATTACGTCAAGTAGGGAAAATCATCGCCTCAAAATATTTAGGAGAAAAAATCGATGCAGTGATGACGGTTGCCACAAAAGGAGTGCCGATCGCTCAAGCAGTTTCTTATTACTTGAACGCACCGTTTGTTATCGTTCGTCGTGATTCCAAGATCACAGAAGGGTCCACAGTGAGTGTGAACTATGTCTCAGGCTCATCTGAACGTATCGAAAAAATGGAACTATCAAAAAGAAGTTTGAAACGTGGTTCTCGTGTCCTTGTCGTCGATGACTTTATGAAAGGCGGCGGAACAGTGAACGGAATGAAGAGCTTGATCGAAGAATTTGAATCTGAGCTTGTTGGGATCACTGTATTTGCGGAATCAAAATTCAACGGACATCGTGCAATCAATGATTACACCTCTTTACTGTACGTCAAAGACGTCGACACAAAAACGAAAAATATCACTGTAGTACCAGGAAATTATTTCGACGAATAAAGCATTTTAATAACAGAAGTGTTATGGAAAAAGAAGAGATGATGATTGATGTCTCTTCTTTTTTGCGGTCTAATGGCCAAGAATGAACGATTAGTTGAAAAAAAAGGGCGACTGGGCTAAACTTAAAAGTAATAAATCGTAATTTAGGAGTGACACATTTGGATGCACGTTATGCAATCATATTAGCCGCGGGTAAAGGGACTCGCATGAAATCAAAACTATACAAGGTGCTGCACCCTGTTTCTGGAAAACCGATGGTCGAACATATCATCAACCGTGTAAGCGAAACAAATCCTGACCAAATCGTAACGATCGTTGGCCACGGTGCGGAGAAAGTCAAAGCTCAGTTAGGCGAACGCAGTGAATATGCGTTACAAGCGGAACAACTTGGAACGGGCCATGCGGTATTACAAGCTGCCTCATTTTTAGCAGGTAAGGAAGGCACAACGTTAGTCATCAGTGGCGACACCCCTTTATTGACAACTGAGACGTTGAATAACTTATTTGAATACCATCAAGGGAAAAATGCAAGTGCTACGATTTTGACTGCGCAAGCAGAAGACCCAACAGGATATGGAAGAATCATCCGTGACCATGTAGGGATCGTTGAAAAAATCGTTGAGCAAAAAGATGCGTCTCCAGAAGAAGCATTAGTCCAAGAAATCAATACAGGGACTTACTGTTTCGATAACAAAGCATTATTTGAAGCATTGAACAAAGTCGGCACAGATAATGCGCAAGGCGAGTATTATTTAACAGACATCATTGAGATCCTAAAAGATGCTGGAAATCCAGTTGCTGCCTATCAAACGGAAGATTTTGATGAATGTATGGGCGTCAACGATCGCATCGCACTAGCAAAAGCAAGCGAATTGATGCGCCAACGAATCAATAAAAAACACATGGTCAATGGCGTGAGCTTTGTTGATCCAGCCACCACGTATATCGATGCGGATGTAGTGATCGGGTCAGATACGGTGATTGAAGCGGGTGTCCAACTTCAAGGGCAAACGGAGA
The DNA here is from genome assembly GCF_017316315.1 of Enterococcus sp. DIV1298c. Lineage (NCBI taxonomy): Bacteria > Bacillati > Bacillota > Bacilli > Lactobacillales > Enterococcaceae > Enterococcus > Enterococcus sp. DIV1298c. The sequence goes on from NZ_JAFLWG010000038.1 coordinate 28,361, forward strand.
TTGGCGAAGACTGCTTCATCGGGGCGCATTCTCGCATCGTTGATAGCAAGATTGGTGACCAAGTAGTGATCGAAAACTCAGTGATCGAAAACAGCATGGTCAAAAGTAAAGCAGATGTGGGACCTTATGCTCATTTACGTCCAAAAGCTGAAATTGCTGAAGGCGTCCATATCGGTAATTTTGTCGAAGTGAAAAATGCGAAAATCGGCAAAAATACAAAAGTCGGTCATTTGACGTACGTGGGCGATGCGACATTAGGGGAAGAAATCAATGTCGGTTGTGGTGTCGTTTTTGTCAATTATGACGGAAAAGCAAAACATCATACAACAGTGGGTGACCATAGTTTTATCGGTTCAAATGCGAATCTTGTGGCGCCAGTAGATGTTGCAGAGAACACATGTATCGCTGCTGGTTCAACGATTACCAACGATGTTCCTGAGCATGCGATGGCAATTGCACGTGCTAGACAAGTCAATAAAGAAGGATACGCGAAGAAACTCCCATATTCAAATTGATACTTTTTGTAAAACCACTTGATTTATTCGACAAATATGACTAGTATTTATTAGGTAGTAGAGTTGTGAAAAAGAAAGCGGAGGTCCTCATGTCCAAACATTACTTTGATCCAAGATTAAAAATATTTGCATTAAACTCAAATCGTCCATTGGCAGAAAAAATCGCTGCAGCTGTTGGGGTTGAACTAGGAAAATCATCCGTCACTCAATTCAGTGATGGTGAGATCCAAGTCAATATCGAAGAAAGTATCCGTGGCTCACACGTGTATGTTATTCAATCAACAAGTAGTCCGGTAAATGATAACCTGATGGAATTATTGATCATGATTGATGCATTGAAGCGTGCAAGTGCTAAAACTATCAACGTTGTAATGCCTTATTACGGCTACGCACGTCAAGACCGTAAAGCTCGCGCACGTGAACCAATCACTGCAAAATTAGTGGCAAATATGATCCAAAAAGCTGGAGCAACAAGAATGTTGACACTTGACTTGCACGCAGTCCAAATCCAAGGATTCTTTGATATTCCTGTCGACCATTTGATGGGCGCACCACTGATTGCGAATTACTTCTTAGAAAAAGGGATCCAAGGCGATGATGTCGTTGTGGTATCACCTGACCATGGTGGTGTTACTCGTGCGCGTAAATTGGCTGAATTCTTAAAAGCACCAATTGCGATCATCGATAAACGCCGTCCGAAAGCGAATGTGGCAGAAGTGATGAATATCATTGGTCAAGTAGAAGGCAAAACATGTGTCTTGATCGATGACATGATCGATACAGCTGGAACGATCACATTGGCAGCTAACGCGTTGAAAGAAGCTGGAGCAGTGAGCGTTTATGCATCATGTACACATCCTGTGTTGTCAGGACCTGCTTTACAAAGAATCGAAGACTCTGCAATCGAGCGCTTAGTTGTAACGGATTCAATCTATTTGCCAGAAGATCGCAAAATTGATAAGATTGACGAAGTAAGCGTTGGTGGCTTGATGGGTGACGCAATCAAACGTATCCATGAAAACAAACCAGTTAGTCCTTTATTTGAAACAAAAAGATAAAGGAAAACAAAAACTAAATAATTACAATCACAAAGGGGAGTCCATTTTGGGCTGAGACTGAATATATTCTAAACCCTTCGTACCTGTTTCGGTTATGCGAGCGTAGGAATTGTGAATGAATAGCTAGTGTGAAAGCACGAAGCTGTTTGTAAAAAAAACAAACTTGCTTCCTCCTTTGTGATGTCCAATTATAAAGGAGGAAGCTTTTTTATGAATAAGAATCATCGTGTCTGGATCGAGGGAACAATCGTCGCAGCATTATCTTTAGTGTTGTCGATGATTCCTCTACAAATAGGTAGTAGTTTTGCAATCTCGCTCGGACAAATCCCTTTAACTTTATTTGCTTTGAGAAGGGGTTGGAAAGCTGGTATGGGATCGGCTTTTCTGTGGGGAATCCTTCATTTTCCCATGGGGACTGTCTATTACTTGAGTGTCATCCAAGTGTTGATCGAGTATCCGATCGCGTTTACGTTTGCTGGCGTTGCAGGGATTTTTTCGCAAAGAATGCAACAAAGTTATCTGCAAGGCAATCGTAAGAAAATGGCCTCAACGATCATTTTAGCGACATTCGTTGGTGTGACTGCCAGATATTTCTGGCATTTTGTCGCTGGGGTTGCTTTTTGGGGGAGTTTCGCACTATGGGGAATGAATCCATGGTTGTTCTCTTTAGTCATGAATGGTGCTAGTGGGTTAGCTACTGGGATTGTAACAACTATTGTCCTACTAGGTATCGAACAGACCGTTCCTTCTTTATTTGTAAGCGAAGGATTGCAAGTACGAAAAAGCAAAAATTAAAAAAAGGCGTAAAGGCAGCTGACCTTTACGCTTTTTTAGTGGAGTTGACTGTCATTATACAAATGTGTTGTAAACAAAATCAGAAACGTTGCCGTCTAGTTGCCAACGTTGTTGAGTGGCATGATAGACGAGAACAGCTACCGGTTTTTCTTCCAAGTAACGTGTTCCTTTTAATTTCCAAACGTAATCTTCAATGACATAAATCGGGATCTCATACTTGTCATCGACCAAACCTGCTTGATCAAACGAAAAAATGATTCCTTCTTGCATTAAATTACGCATCTTTTTCAGTATCTCTACACTGATTTTTTCAACAGGGATCTCTTTTCGAAAGAATGATTTTTTTTCGTTGATTTTTCCCGCCAAGATCGTGCTTAACTTGTTGGCAAAAATCCGATAAAATTCATCTAAATAACGATAATAGGTTCTACCTAGATGATCGCTCAAATCAAAATAAACAAAGTTATTTTGTAATTTATAGAAAAAAGGTGAATGGAGATGTGTTTTCATATGACCAAAATAAAGCAACTCTGAGATTTCCAGAGGACTTAGTTCTTTTAACATCGTCAAATCGGTAAAATCGATCCATTTAAGATCCGTACTATTGTTACGGCTGCGCACTGTTTGGAAAAATTTTTGGATATTCTCAGTGCCGCGAATGACCTTCAAACCAGTATGTGATTCATATTCTCCGGCAGATGCAGAAGGGTCCAACAAAAGTAGATTCTGAGGGAAATGCACGATGCTATTTGAAAAATCATTGATAGACAGCCCTTTGGTCAAAACGGCGTTACTAGTTGTATCGATATGTACATATACTGAATCACTCATCATACTCCTCCTCCCCTTTGTCTCATCCCTTTCATTTTACAACATTTACTGAAAAAAAGCTTGTTTCTTTTATTTTAAAATTCGATTACAAAGTAACGATTAGTTTATGGACAAAGTATGGATAATGCGTAAAAAATAATCTATATATAACGTTGATAACGTGTTACTGTTCACGCGCGCCCTTTTTGGCTGTTTACTGATATAATAAAAGAAAAAGAGAAGCAGAGGTGTCTATGAAAGTCCAAAAAGTCTATTGGTCGGAACGTTATCAGCAGAGTGGCGTGCAACAAGCGAAACAACCTTTTGCCTTTTTCACTACCCATCAGGAAAGCCGTCAACATTTTTGGCAACAAGCAAAAAAACAACAGGCATGGAAAATCGTCTCGCAGAAGATGAACATTTACTTTTCTGCAGAAATAACGAATGAAAAACTGACCTACACAAACATATTGATTGAGGAAGATTATTGGAAATGGTCCGAAATTTTTGTATTACTAGAAAGTACTGTCCGTTATTTTTTCAAAAAATATGCTTGCTTCCACTTTGATCATCCTATCTCGTCAAACATGATCGATCGCTTTCAACGAAATGGTTATTCGGGGGCAAGTACATTGGGAAAGGAGCTGTCCTATCATACGGGACTTGTCTTAGGTGGAGGAGGCGCGCATGGTGCGTACCAAATCGGGGTCTGGAAAGCACTGAAAGAAGCAGATTTAAAAATCTCACTCATTACTGGTACTTCTGTAGGTGCCCTGAATGGGGCGTTGATCGTTCAGGATCAATTAGCCCAAGCAACCGAGTTGTGGCATGAGCTGTCGACCAATCAAGTATTAGCATTGCCTGAAGTGGCCTTATCAGAAGATTTAAGACAACGGTATATTCAAGAGGCGAGCTTGATGACACGCAGTGCAGTGGTCGAAGGCGGCGCTTCGATTGCTCCGCTGGAAGCATTACTTGAACAACACCTTGATGCAGAAAAAATCAAACAGACAAAACAACCACAACTATATACAGTTGCAACAAAAATCCCTGAATTTCAAGAAACAGTCACAAGGATCCAAGCATTAGCACCAACAGAAATCGCGGATTGGATACTTGCCTCTGCTTCTTTTTATCCTGCCATGGCTTATCGACAGATCGGCGAATCCAAGTATGTCGATGGCGGGTATCGAAACAATGTGCCGGTCGATATTGCGATCAAGCAAGGCGCGACTGAAGTCTTGATCGTCGATGTCCAAGGACCAGGGGTGGCTAAAAAATTCAAGCAACCAGATGCTTTAGTGACATGGCAATGTTGTTCAAATTGGTCTTTAGGTGGCTTCTTAGTATTTGAGCGACAAAGAAACCAATTGAATATCCAACTAGGTTATTTAGAAGCAAAGAAATGTTTAGGAAGCTATCAAGGAAACTGGTATACGTTTGAAACGGCAAAACCAGCTGAACGCTATTGGCGGCGTTTCTTACGTTTCTTATTCGAAGAGCTTCAGTTAGATCTAACCTTTTTCCACAAAGAAAAATTTTGGCGTGACTTGCGTAATATATATAAAGACAGGGTCACCATTGAAACATGCGGATTGGCAATGCTTGAGCTATTAGCAAAACAAAAATTGATCTTACCGAACAAAGTGTATACTGTCGAAGAGATGTTGCCGAGCATTTGCAAAGAAAATAAGATCGACGAAGCCTTTTTAGAAGCGATTGGGCAGTTGAACGCCAGTGAATGGCTGAAGTTTCGAAAACTCGAACGAAATGCTAAAATACACGTAACGAAGGAAAATAGACTTCACCAATATGTGAAGGAGAAAAAGTATGATCGCATACAACGGCAACTCAATACAGATGCGATAGAAACTTTGATGTATCTCTATCTTTATTATCTAAAGGAGGAACAACCATGGCACAAGAATTCTCATATGAGATCGTAGAAGAAATTGCAGTTTTATCTGAAAACAATAAAGGGTGGCGCAAAGAATTGAACTTAGTGAGTTGGAATGGCAGACCACCGAAATTTGACTTACGCGACTGGGCACCTGACCATGAAAAAATGGGTAAAGGGCTAACATTGACAAATGAAGAGTTTGAAGAGTTACAAAAAGCAATCAAAAATATGTAAAAGAAAGGACTCTGTCGCATGAAAAGCATGACTGGCTTTGGCAGTGCCATCCGCGAACAAAAGAATTATCAACTTGAAATCGAGATCAAAAGTGTCAACCAACGTTTTTTAGATATCCAAGTTCGTAGCCCGAAAGTATTAGGTTTTGTTGAAAATGAATTGAGACAATTGATCAAAACAAAACTTAGCCGAGGACGCGTGGATGTGTTTATCAATCTCACTTATCTAGGTGAACAAGAAAAGAAAGTGACGATCAATTGGCAATTGATCGATACGCTTTACACACAATTGACCACAGGTATTGAAGAAAGATATGGGGAAGCAAATCCTTTATCGATCGGTGCGCTGATCGAACGTTTTGCACTGAATGAAGAGTTTGTGACGATCGCAGAATCAACGGAAGAAGACCAAGAAATCCTTGCTCAATTAGCGAAAGAAACGATGGAAACAGCGCTTTGTTCCATCGAAGAAAGCCGGAGTAAAGAAGGCCAAGCGTTAGCAAAAGTATTTCTTCAGCAAACCGAAGAATTAAAAAAGGTCATTGATGGATTAGCAGGTTTTGTAGAGATCTACGAGCAAGAATTCCAAAAAAGATATCAAGAAAAAATCGAAGCATATCTAGGAGCAGAAGTGGAACAAGAACGCTTGTTGACCGAAATAGCGATTCTTTTGGAGCGTGGCGATATCCATGAAGAAATCGACCGCTTAGTGATCCATACGCAGAAACTGGAAGAACTGCTTGATGCAGACTATCCCATCGGTAGAGAATTAGATTTTCTACTCCAAGAAATGAATCGCGAAATCAATACGATCGGTTCAAAATCAAGTGCGATCGAGATCAAAAATCGGGTCGTTCAATCGAAAACGATTTTAGAAAAAATCCGTGAGCAAATCCAAAATATCGAGTGATTTTCCAGCCTGTCTGACTGACGAATTGTCTGTTAGGCAGGCTCGCTTATGAAATGAGGTCGGGACAGAAGTGTTCAGCCTCGAGAAATAAGACGGAATCCACGGAAATTGCTTTTCAAATTTTTGTGGATTCCGTCTTATTTCCGAAGAGGTTACTTCTGCTCCCGCCGTTTATTCGTTTTTTAGGTATACAACAAAAGTAAATTTTACTTTTGTCTCGGGCTCCTTAGTAGGAAGTAGACTAGCTTTTTCTAGGTTTTCTAGCTATAATAAAAAAATAGCCTTGAAAGTTGCAAGAAAAAAGTGCAAAATAAGCAATAGTATAAAAAAGACTAGTTGAAAGGACGTCGTCATGTCAGAGCGTGGATTATTAATCGTGTTGTCTGGTCCATCCGGTGTGGGAAAAGGCACAGTACGAAAAGCAATTTTTGAGAGTGAGGATAATGATTTCCAATATTCGATTTCGATGACGACACGCAAGATGCGTGAAGGAGAAGTTGAAGGAGTCGACTACTATTTCCGAAGCCGCGAAGAATTCGAACAAATGATCGCTGAAGGCGAAATGTTGGAATATGCAGAATATGTTGGGAATTATTACGGTACCCCACTATCGTATGTCAACAAAACCTTAGACGAAGGAAAAGATGTTTTCCTTGAAATCGAAGTCCAAGGTGCAAAACAAGTAAAAGAAAAAGTACCTGACGGCGTATTTATTTTCCTAACGCCCCCTGATTTAGCAGAGTTAAAATCACGAATCGTTGGACGTGGAACAGATGCAGATGAAGTAATCGAAGAACGAATGAAAGTCGCTAAGGAAGAAATCGAAATGATGGCATTGTATGACTACGCTGTCGTCAACGATGAAGTGCCATTAGCAGTCAACCGAATCAAAGATATTATTGCAAGTGAACATTTCCGTGTCGACCGTGTCATCGGAAAATATATCAAAATGTTAAAGGAGATGTAGTCTTATGATGTTAAAACCTTCAATCGACTCATTATTAGATCGCGTGAATTCAAAATATTCTCTAGTGATCTTAGCAAGTAAACGCGCCCATGAATTGGATGCAAAAGCACAACCAACAATGGATTCATTTGATTCAGTCAAAAGTGTTGGCCAAGCTTTAGAAGAAATCGAAGCAGGAAATGTGATCAGTGATCCACATCCTGAATTAAAACGTGAACGCCTACGCATGGAAGATGAAGAACGTAGAGCGCAAAAAGACCGTGCACAGCAAGAATTAGAATCTCGTATTCGCGACGAGCAAAAACTGTAAGAGCGCAACGATATTCGCGTTAAAATAGACAAAGCCACGAGCTTGGGAATTGTTCCTAGGCTCTTTTTTTCCTGCGTTAATTTTTTGTTAGGATTTGGCAGAAAGTAAGACAAAACAAGGAATCTCTAGTAAAATGGTCAAGAGCCATTTTGTGTTTAAAAACCAAGATGAAGAAAGGAGAAGGAGTCCATGACCGTTATTGCGGATGTGATTGTAGATGTACCAACGATGCAAACCGATCAAGCATTCACCTATTTGGTTCCTTCTGAAATGGAAGCGGCTATCCAAGTGGGCATGCGAGTGGCAATACCATTTGGAAACGGCAATCGCCAAGTCCAAGGCTTTGTGATGGCGTTGACAGCACAGGAGCAACCCCTTCAAAAAGAATTGAAGCCGATCCGCCAGTTGCTTGATCTAGCACCTGTGGTCAATCAAGAGCTGATGCTGTTAGCCGATTATATGAAAACGATCACTTATGCTTTCAAAATCACTTGTTTGCAAACAATGCTACCAAGTGTCATGAGAGCAGAATACGATAAACTCATTTATCCGGTCACGGATGAACCAGAGGTCGTAGCATTGTTCGCAGGCAGACAAGAGATTTCTTGGAAAGAGGCGGAAGAAACTGGGCTTTTACCGCAGTTGATCCGTTGGCGTAAGAACAAGCTAGTCGATATTCGTTATGAAGTCCATACAAAAAACAAAGTGAAAACGATCCGTGTCGTTCATTCCCTTTTGTCAAAAGAACAACTGGACAAAGCGTGGGGAACGCTCAGACAAAATGCCAAAAAACAAAAAGAATTACTGCTTCATTTGTCAGAACTGGAAAAACCGATGCCTGTTTCTTACTTCAAAGAAAAAGGCGTTAGCTCTGTCATCTTGAATCAAGGTAGAGATAAAGGTTGGTTGCGTATCGAAGAAGTTGAAAGTTACCGCGATCCTTATAAAGATCGTGTGTTTGAACGAACGACCGCTTTACAATTGAACGAAGAACAACAATCAGCCGTCCAACAGATCATTGAAGCGTGTCATCAAGAAAAAAATGAGACATTTTTACTTGAAGGAATCACTGGTAGCGGAAAAACAGAAGTCTACCTTCAAGCAATTGCTGATGTCTTGGCAGAAAAGAAAACAGCAATCATGCTGGTTCCTGAAATTGCGTTGACCCCTCAAATGGTCGAACGTTTTAAAGGTCGCTTTGGAGAATCTGTCGCAGTGTTACATAGTGGCTTATCCCAAGGTGAAAAATATGACGAATGGCGTAAAATCGAGCGTAATGAAGCCCAAGTAGTTGTCGGCGCACGCTCAGCGATCTTTGCTCCGCTTGAAAATATCGGGCTGATCATCATTGATGAAGAGCATGAATCCAGTTATAAACAAGATGAAACGCCACGTTATCATGCGAGAGATTTAGCGTTATGGCGTGGAAAATATCATCATTGTCCAGTCGTTTTAGGGAGTGCGACACCCTCCCTTGAATCAAGAGCACGTGCGCAAAAAGGTGTTTATCGCATGCTGCATTTGAGCCAACGCGCAAAAACAAGTGCGCAGTTGCCTGAGATCGAAGTTGTCGATATGCGCGAAGAGTTCGAAAAGAATCAAACATCGACTTTCTCACGATTATTGCAAGAAAAGATCCAAGATCGCTTAGAAAAACAAGAACAAACCGTTCTTTTGTTGAATCGTCGGGGCTATTCTTCCTTTGTGATGTGTCGTGATTGCGGCTTTGTCTTGCCTTGTCCAAATTGTGATATCTCATTGACTCTCCATATGGATTCACGATCGATGCGTTGCCATTACTGTGGGCATGAGGAAGCGATCCCGCATCGTTGTCCAAACTGTGGAGGCAACAAGATCCGTTACTATGGAACAGGGACTCAAAAAGTCGAAGAAGAACTACAAGCACTTTATCCGCAAGCAAGGATTTTGCGGATGGATGTAGATACGACAAGGAAAAAAGGAGCACATGAACGGATTTTACAAAAATTTGGTAATAAAGAAGCCGATATCCTATTAGGAACGCAGATGATCGCAAAAGGATTGGATTTTCCTGATGTGACCCTAGTGGGCGTTCTAAATGCGGACACCTCGTTAAACTTGCCTGATTTTCGTTCCAGTGAACACACTTTCCAATTGCTGACACAAGTATCCGGAAGAGCCGGCAGAGCCGAAAAAGCAGGGGAGGTCGTGATCCAAACGTTCAACCCGAACCATTATGCTGTGACCTTGGCAAAAGAACAAAATTACGAACGCTTTTATCAACAAGAGATGAGTGTAAGGCATCGTGGAGGTTATCCACCTTATTACTTCACGGTGAAAATCACGACGAGCCATCCTGAAGAACAAGTCGCAGCGAAAAAGATTTTTCAGATCGCCAGCCAGTTAAAGCAAGTACTAGGACCAAACAGCTTACTATTAGGCCCAGTACCTAGTACCGTTTTACGGGTGAAAAATCGTTACTATTATCAGTTGATCATCAAGTATAAACATGAACCAGCACTGGCTAATGCTTTGAAAGAAATCTTGGATCAAAGCCAAAAAGAACAACGACAAAATCTATTTGTTGCGATCGATAACGAGCCGCTGCATTTTATTTAAGAAAGGAAACACTATGCGTTATCCAATAATGATCCACCCAAATAAAAAATTGAATCGAAAAGCTCAGCCAATCGATATGATCACGGATGAAACGATCGTATTGTTAGATAATTTATATGAAACGATGGTCGCAAATGACGGAGTCGGTATCGCCGCACCGCAAGTTGGTAAAAATCAACGGATCGCTATCGTCGAAGTAGATGAAGGGGATAAGTTTGAACTGATCAACCCTGAGATCATTGAAGCAAAAGGAGAAAGTATCGATGTGGAAGGTTGTTTGAGTATTCCGCATGTCTACGGTACAGTGAAGCGCGCAGACGAAGTGACTGTTCGTTACTATGATCGTGACGGAGAGGAAATCGAAGTAACTGCTTTTGGTTATCTTGCACGAGCCTTTCAACATGAGATCGATCACTTAGATGGGATTTTATTTATTGATAAAATGATCGAGCAAATCCCAGAAGAAAAACTCGAAGAATATATGGAGGAACATTTAGATGACTAAAATCGTATTTATGGGAACCCCCGCATTTTCAGTTCCTATACTTGAAGGATTGATCGATCAGGGGTACGAGATCGTTGCAGTAGTGACGCAACCTGATCGACCAGTAGGGCGAAAAAAAATCATTACCCCAACGCCAGTGAAAGCTGCAGCGTTGCAGCATGATCTTCTTGTGTTACAGCCAGAAAAAATCACTGGTTCACCAGAAATGCAAACAATCATTGAGTTGCAGCCGGATGTGTTGGTAACCGCTGCTTTCGGTCAATTCTTACCAGAAAAATTATTGCAAGCTCCAACACATGGGGCTATCAATGTCCATGCCTCTTTATTACCAAAATATCGTGGTGGTGCACCTGTCCACTATTCCATTATCAATGGAGAAAAGGAAACAGGTGTAACGATTATGGAGATGATCAAAAAAATGGATGCGGGAGGGGTTTTCTCCCAAGCAAGTCTACCGATCACAAAACAAGACGATGTTGGTTCCATGTTTGAAAAATTAAGTCTTTTAGGAAAAGAATTATTGCTGGAAACCTTACCTAAAATCATTTCTGGCGAGTTGACTCCTGTTCCTCAAGACGAGGATCAAGCGACGTTTTCACCGAACATCACGCGTGAACAAGAAGCCATCGACTGGGAAAAAACAGCAGAAGAAATCGACTGCCAAGTTCGTGGGATGCGTCCGTGGCCGATTGCTTTTACAAACTATGGCTCTGCACGTTGGAAGTTATGGGCTGTCGAAGTAATGGCTAATGAAACGACCCAAGAAGCACCAGGTACGATCATTCATAAAGACAAAAAACAACTTTGGATCGCATGCGGCAAACAAACCGTTCTTGCAATCAATGAGTTACAGCCAGCAGGCAAAGGCAAACAATTGATCCACGAGTTTTTAAATGGCAGCGGACAAAACGTTGCTGTTGGACAGCGGGTGGAATAATGGCTAAAATACCTAAAAAAATGAAACGCTCCGTTCGCTTTATGGCTTTGATGACGTTAGAACGTGTCAATAAAGGCGGTGCCTATTCAAACTTGCTATTGAACGAGATGATCAATCAAGGAGAGCTGAATCCCAAAGATGTCGGCTTATTCACGGAACTCGTCTATGGAACGATCAGCCGTCAACGTTTGCTTGAATTTTATTTGGCTCCATTGATCGTCAAAGCCAAAAAAGTGGATGACTGGGTCAAAACGCTCTTATATTTGTCGATCTATCAATTGGAATACTTAGACAAAGTACCCGATCATGCCATTTTGAACGAAGCAGTCGAAATCGCTAAAGTCAAAGGGAACCCCGGTACAGGGAAATTTGTCAATGGCGTGCTAAGAAACTATTTGCGCCAAGAACGACCAAGTCTTGAAACAATTACTGATCCTATCGAGCGGTTAGCAGTGGCGATCAGTTTGCCCACGTGGTTGACCCAACGATTTGTTGACCAAATCGGTTATGAAGAAACAGAAAAGCTAGGCTTATCGCTCTATCGACCAAGCCATGTGAGCGCTCGGATCGATACCCGACGCATGTCACGAGAAGAGGCATTGCAAGTCTTACAAGAAGAAGGACTCGATGTCAAAGCAAGTGAAATCAGTCCTCAGGGGATCATTGCAGAAAAGGGACGTCTCGCTTCTAGCACCTTGTTCCATGATGGCGTGATGACGATCCAAGATGAGAGTTCGATGTTAGTTGCGCCAGCTATGCAGATCGAACCAGAATTCCATGTTTTAGATGCGTGTGCTGCCCCTGGTGGGAAAACGACGCATATTGCGACATTTTTAGATCCAACGTGTGGAGGAGAAGTCGTCGCCTTAGACGTGCATGAACACAAAGTGAAATTGATCGAAGAAAATGCGCAACGTTTAGGCGTAGCGAATGCAGTTTACGCACAAAAAATGGATGCACGAGAAATCAAGGAAGAGTTTGCGCCTGCACAGTTTGATCGGATACTCGTGGATGCACCATGTTCTGGATTTGGTTTGCTACGTCGAAAACCAGATATTCGTTACAAAAAGAATGCGAACGAATTAGCCAATCTTCCAGCCATCCAATTGGCTATATTAGAAAGTGCAGCAACAGCACTGAAACCTTCAGGTATATTGACTTATAGTACTTGTACAGTTTTAAAAGAAGAAAATCAAGAAGTCATTGCTGCCTTTTTAGCTAACCATCCAGATTTTGAGACTATTGATGTTTCCACTGATCCTGTGCTACAATCATCAATCAAGGAGAAGATGTTGACGTTATATCCACATCAATTTTACACAGATGGCTTTTTCATTTGTTGTTTGCGCAAAAAATAATGAGGTGAAGAAATGCAGATTGAATATCAATCAGATGTAGGAAGAAGACGTAATACGAACCAAGATTATGTCAGTGTATTTAAAAACCAAGTCGGGATCAAACTGGCAATTTTAGCCGATGGGATGGGTGGTCACCGCGCAGGCGATATTGCGAGTCAAATGGCCGTAACAAATTTAGGGGAAGCTTGGGAAGAGCAAGCGTTACTTGATGATGAGAAAATTGCGCAGTGGTTTATCCAAGCAATCCAAGATGAAAATCGAGCGATCCATCAATTAGGACAAGAGCAGCCTGAATATAGTGGAATGGGAACAACGATCGTGGCAGCTGCCTTATCAGAGGAACGCTTCACGATTGCCAATGTTGGTGATAGTCGGGCTTATTTGCTTCGCGATAATCGTATCATCCGCTTGACCGAAGACCATTCTTTAGTAAATGAATTGGTCAAGTCAGGCGAAATCAGCGAAGAAATGGCAGTCAATCATCCACGAAAGAATATTTTGACTCGATCAGTGGGGATGCCTGGATCATTAGAAGTAGACGTAGCAACTTATCTTTGGCAACTAAAAGATCGTTTGCTTCTATGTTCAGATGGATTGACCAATATGTTGTCAGAAGAAACGATCGGTACGATCATCAATCAAGAAGGATCATTATCAGAAAAAGTAACGCAATTAGTTGATCAAGCAAATGAGGCTGGCGGAGCAGATAATATCAGCGTTCTTCTTATTGAGTATAAGGAGGATGTTGCATGATTGAGCCAGGAAGAAAATTAAATGGCCGTTACCAAATTACCGGAAATATCGGTAGTGGTGGGATGGCAAATGTCTTTTTAGCCCATGATTTGATTTTAGATCGCGATGTAGCAATCAAAGTACTGCGTTTTGACTTCCAAAATGACCAAACGGCGATCCGTCGGTTTCAACGAGAAGCATTAGCAGCAACCGAACTTGTCCATCCGAATATTGTTAGCGTCTATGACGTCGGTGAAGAAGATAACATGCAGTACTTAGTTATGGAATATGTAAAAGGAATGGATCTAAAGCGTTATATCCAAACGCATTATCCAATTCCTTATGAAACAGCAGTCAATATCATGCAACAAATCTTATCTGCGATTTCTTTAGCACATAGCCATCAAATCATTCACCGAGATCTAAAACCACAAAATGTCTTGATCGATAATGAAGGAGTCGTGAAAATCACCGATTTTGGGATTGCGATCGCTTTATCTGAAACCTCGATCACACAGACGAATACGATGCTTGGCTCTGTTCATTACCTTTCGCCTGAACAGGCAAGAGGAAGCATGGCAACAAAACAATCGGATATCTATGCGTTGGGGATCATTTTATATGAGATGTTGACCGGAAGCGTACCTTTTGATGGTGAATCAGCCGTTACGATCGCATTGAAACATTTTCAGGATGACTTGCCTTCAATCAAGGCGCTTGATCCAGGTGCGCCGCAAGCATTAGAAAATGTCGTCTTGAAAGCAACCGCCAAAGAACCTGTTGATCGGTATAAAACGGCAGAAGAAATGGCCGATGATCTAGCAACAGTTCTTTCATTGGAGCGAGCAAACGAAGAAAAATGGCAACCACAGGCGATGGGGAACGAAACGAAAGTGTTGACCCCGATAACGGCAGAAACACCAATGCCAGATTCCTTTAAGTCTATGCCTTTGCCAGAAGAAAAAACAACGGAAGAAGTACCAGACCCAGAAGAAAAAATGCCAGATGTCAAGACGAAACGAAAGAAAAAATGGTGGATCTTGTTACTCGTTTTACTTGCCTTATTAGGGATTGGCTCAGCTGTTTTATTTGCTTCAGGTGGACGAGGGGAAGTCACGATTCCCGATGTGTCTGGGCAATCTGAAGCTTCAGCAAGAGAAACATTGACCCAAGCACGATTGAAGGTAGCAACCAATACCGAAGAAATTGCGGATGATACGATTGAGGAAGGTAATGTGGTCAAAACAGATCCAGCCTCTGGAACAACCGTGAAACAAAATCGTGAAGTCACGCTTTATATCAGTACAGGGAAGAAAAAAGTCCAACTCGATGATTATACGGATATGTCGTATGATGAAGCGCGTAAGCAATTACTCGATCTAGGGTTTTCATCAAGTCGAATCAAAAAAGAAGAAGAATTCAGTGATGAGATCACGAGTGGGAACATCATCTCACAATCAGAAGATGAAGGAACAGAAGTTGATCCGATATCAGATACGATCACGTTTACTGTTAGTAAAGGCACACAGCCAACAATGAGCGATTACACCGGCCAAAATTATGAAACGGTCGTTAGTATTTTGAGAACGAATGGTTACACAAATATCAGTGCAACCAATGATTACAGTGATACGGTTCCTGTAGGTGCGATCATCAGTCAGTCACCAAATTTTGGGGAACCATTGACGGCGACGACATTTATTAGTTTTGTTGTTAGTCAAGGCCCGAATGCAAAGACGTTGAATGATATTTCTGGTTATACGAAAAGTGATGCCCAAAGCTATTTATCTAGCATTGGTGCCGACTACATCGGTCATGAAACGTATGAGTTT
This sequence comes from Enterococcus sp. DIV1298c, assembly GCF_017316315.1. Lineage (NCBI taxonomy): Bacteria > Bacillati > Bacillota > Bacilli > Lactobacillales > Enterococcaceae > Enterococcus > Enterococcus sp. DIV1298c. The sequence goes on from NZ_JAFLWG010000038.1 coordinate 43,821, forward strand.
TCAGATACAGTTGAAAAAGATAAAGTGATCCGTACAGACCCAGGGGTAGGTGCATCGATCACATCAGGAACGGTCGTTAATGTGATCTATTCAAAAGGACCTGACCCAGCCAAAACTTCTTCTTCAAGTTCTGAAAAAGACTCGTCCAGCAGCTCAAGCAGTTCATCTTCAGAAGAGGAAACGAAAAGCAGTTCGTCAGAATCTACGAGTGATACTGAATAATCTGTGCAAACAATCTGTAACAACAAACATTAAAAATAGACCTGAGATTCCAAAATTTGTTAGACATTTAAGGAAATTCTCAGGTCTATTTTTTGCGATTCCTCCTAACTTCTGCTGTCCTGTGGTAAAATATATTAAAAAATGGAGGTGGACTTCATCAAAGGACAAATCAGAAAAGCAATAAGTGGATTTTATTACGTATATAAAGATGGAGAGACCTATCAGACAAGAGGACGTGGGAATTTCCGCAATCGAAAGATCACTCCACTCGTTGGAGATCAAGTGGTGTTTGAAAGCGAAAATAAGACAGACGGCTACTTGCTAGAAGTTTTACCACGTAAAAATCAGTTAGTACGTCCACCGGTCGCAAATGTCGATCTAGGTGTTGTTGTCACTAGCTTGATCGAACCCACATTCTCCTATAATCTCCTTGATCGTTTTTTGGTCATGTTGGAATATGAATCGATCGAGCCAGTCATTTATTTGACGAAGACGGATCTAACTGTCGAACAAACAAAAATCCAAGAAATCAAAGACACCTATGAAAAAATCGGCTATCCAGTGATCGTGCCTCACGAACAAGGAGATACGGAAGAACTGGTACGCTATTTCCCAGAAAGATTGACTGTTTTTATGGGACAGTCTGGCGCCGGTAAATCGACCTTACTCAATCAAATCTCTCCAGAGCTTGAATTAGAGACAGGCGAGATCTCCGATTCTTTAGGACGCGGACGTCACACGACGAGACATGTCGAGTTATTGCCGCTTTATGACGGGTTAGTTGCCGATACACCAGGGTTCAGCTCAATCGATTTTTTAGTCATCGAGCCTGTTGAGTTAGCCAAACAATTCCCTGAATTTGTCGAAGCTTCGATCGATTGTCGCTTTAGAGAGTGTATGCACGTAAAAGAACCAGATTGTGAAGTCAAACGAAGAGTAGAAACAAAAGAAATTGCCCAAACCCGCTATGACAATTACTTGCAATTTTTGCAAGAAGTTGAAAATCGTAAACCAATGTACAACAAAAAACAAAGCAGAAGGAAATAGGAGGATATTTTTATGAAAATAGCACCATCGATTTTAAGCGCAGATTTTGCAAATCTTCAAACAGACATCGAACGAGTAGAAAAAGGCGGCGCAGACTATATCCATGTGGACGTAATGGATGGACAATTCGTTCCTAACATCACATTTGGAGCGAACGTCGTACAAGCAATCCGTCCGGTCACAAAATTACCGCTAGACGTTCATTTGATGATCATCAATCCTGAAAATTATATTGCCGATTTTGCAAAAGCGGGTTCAGATATCATCACTGTTCATGTGGAATCTACGGTGCATATCCATCGTGCGATCCAGATGATCAAAGACTTGGATGTCAAAGCAGGTGTCGTTGTCAATCCGGGTACACCGATCGAAATGATCAAGCATGTCTTGCCTTTAGTCGACCAAGTGCTAGTGATGACGGTCAATCCTGGCTTTGGCGGACAGAGCTTTATTACAGAAACGGTGGATAAAATCGCTGAATTAGCAGAATTACGCACAGCGAATAATTGGAACTACCAAATCGAAGTAGATGGCGGAATCGTTCCAGAAACAGCAAAAATCTGTCAAGAAGCAGGCGCAGATGTATTTGTTGCAGGCTCTTATGTTTATAGTGCAGAAGACCCAGCTACTCAGATCAATCAATTGAAAAAGGCGTTGAGTTAATGGAAGTATTACTTGTCGCAGGCGGCTCAACAGAAAATTGGCCAGATTTGTCACAGCGAGCATTTGATCGCTACGTGGGGATCGACCGCGGGGCGCTCTATCTGCTTGAAAAAGGCTACCCTCTGGATTTAGCGATCGGTGATTTTGATTCGTTGTCTTCTTCGGAATTTCAACGAGTATCCGAAGAAGCAGTCGAGATACATCAAGCACCGGCAGAAAAAGACGATACAGACACACAGCTAGGTTTGGCAAAGACATTCGAACACTTTCCAAAGGCAAGTGTGACGCTGATCGGGGCAACCGGTGGCAGAGTGGATCATCTATTAGCCAATCTATGGTTGGCATTAGAACCACGCTTCCAACCGTTTGTTCGCCAAATCGAGATACAAGACAAACAAAACGTGATCACTTACTATCTGCCAGGAACTTACGAGATCAAAAAAATCCCTGAAATGAAGTATTTGGCTTATTGTTGTTTGACCCCTGTGAGTCATTTGACCTTAACTGACAGTAAATATGAACTAACGAATGAGGAAGTACCTCGTCCAACATCTTATGCAAGCAATGAATTTGTCACAGATAAAGCATCTTTTTCCTTCTCGAAAGGGATCATTTCAGTCATCCAAAGTAAAGATTAAGTGATTGGTTCATCAGAAACGAACAATTGGTGTAAAGGGAAAAAATGACAGTTTGAATTAATTGCTAAAAAAAGCTTAAAAGAAGGGTCGAGCCTTTTGTTTCCTCGTATTTAATGATAAAATTACAGTTAAGAGTCTAATTTAATTCGAGGTGTCTTTGTGAAGAAGTTCAATCCTAATAAAAATATCATTATTACCTTAGTTATCGTTATTATCGTAGTAACGGTCCTAAGTGTGACAGCTGCCCAGCGAGCGAATGAAGGAAAGCCCAATTTCTTCCAATCTATTGTGAACGACAGTGTCTCTTTTGTCGATCGGACGATTTCTGCTCCGGTCAAATGGGTCCAAAATGGCGTGGATTCAGTACATCATCTTTTCACCACCTATTCAGAAAATGAACGGTTAAAAGAAAAAATCGACAGCTATGATGAGATAGCTCAAAAAAACAAGAACATGCAAAAAGAAATCGATGCACTAAAAAGCGAACTCGATTTAAGCCAAACGTTGACGAGTTATGAAAGAGTCACAGCAAATGTGATCACTCGTTCACCTGACTCATGGCAAGATCTATTAGTCGTCGATAAAGGATCAAATGATGGAATCGAAGTCAATATGGCAGTCATGGCGCAAAAAGGTTTAGTCGGACGTGTCATTGAAGTCAATGCCACTTCTTCTAAAGTAGAATTGCTGACTTCATCAAATGTAAGTTCCAACCATTTTCCTGTCCGCGTATCTTCTGGAAACGGAGAATCTTTCGGTTTACTCAAGAATTATGACGAAAAGTTACAAGCGCTAGTTGTGACACAGCTAACAGGTGACAGTGAAATCAAAGAGGGCGACGTAGTACAAACATCAGGTCTTGGAGGCAACTCGCCAGCAGATCTACAAATCGGTACAGTCATCAAAACAAAACCAGATAGTTATGGGCTAGATCGCGAAGTCTATGTCAAACCTTATGCGGATATGTATGATCTCCCAGTAGTAACGATCATCAAACGTCTTGTGGAGGAATAGTCCATGCTGAAAAAAGAGAAAATGACCATTTATTTGCCGATCCTCCTGTTCCTACTCATGTTGATCGATGGGCACTTTACCCGAATGATGATCAGGTGGTCGAGCGGTGACTACATGGCAAGTGCGCATCTTTTGATATTGGTTTTACTATTTTGCAGTTTGAGTTTTTCCAAACGCTACTTACTGATCACGACATTAGTTTTAGGTATTATCTTTGATTCTTACTATATTGGTGTGATTGGTATTTACGCAGTTGCTTTACCTTTATTAGTATTTATCATGTATGGGATGAAATCGGTCATCCATGTAAATATTTTTACTGAGTTTTTTAGCCTCATCATTTTCATCACAGGCTATGAGTTGTTTACATTGATCGTACAAATGGTATTCAAACTTGCGAGTGTAGATAGTACGTACTTTATCACTAAATATTTAGGCCCAACATTATTATTGAATATGGTATTGTTCGCTCTACTTGTATTCCCATTAAAGAAGCTATTCAAAGAAGGTCGGGACAGAGGTGTTTAGTCTCGAGAAATAAGGCGCCATCCACGGAAATTGTTTTTCAAATTTTTGTGGATGGCGCCTTATTGCCGAAGAAGTTACTTCTGTGCCCGCCATTTAATCTGTTTTAGGTGGTGCGAGAGGCCCAATGTCTCAGCCTTTTTTTATTTAATTTAAAACGGACATTATTTAATTATTGAAAAATGTATTATGAAAATAACCATGTCATCTTACATTTCTGTCATTATAATCAGTTGTTTTGAAATGTTTTTGTAACATAACTATTATCTCATTGACATACAGCTATGGTACAATTTTGTTATCGTTAAGAAAGACTTAAATATTTTTAGATATTTATTAAATTAAGCCAGTCGGAGGAATGAAGAGTGAAAAAGAGTTTAATATCAGCAGTAATGGTAAGTTCAATGGCCTTGACTGCCGTAGCATCACCGATCGCAGCCGCGGCGGAAGATTTTGATTCTCAAATACAACAACAAGATCAAAAAATTGCGGAATTACAAAACCAACAAGCAAGTGCCCAATCTCAAATCGAGGCATTAGAAGGTCAAGTCGCTGACATCAATACAAAAGCTGAAACTTTATTAGCTAATCAAGCAACATTACGTCAAGAGTCTTCTCAATTGACACAAGAAATTGCTGATCTACAAGAACGTATCGAAAAACGTGAAGCAACGATCCAAGAGCAAGCACGTGAAACACAAGTTAAAGGTACAAGCTCTAACTACATCGATGCAGTATTGAATGCTGAGTCATTCTCAGATGCTATCGGACGCGTTCAAGCAATGTCATCAATTGTACGTGCGAACCAAGACTTAGTGAAACAACAAAAAGAAGACAAACAGGCAGTTGAAGATAAAAAAGCTGAAAATGAAGCGAAGCTACAAGAGTTAGCAGAAAACCAAGCGGCTTTAGAATCACAAAAAGGCGACTTACTATCAAAACAAGCTGATTTAAATGTCCTAAAAACTACTTTAGCGGCTGAACAAGCAACAGCAGAAGATAAAAAAGAAGACTTGAACCGCCAAAAAGCAGAAGCTGAAGCAGAGCAAGCACGTATTCGTGAACAAGCTCGTTTAGCAGAGCAAGCGCGTCAACAAGCAGCACAAGAACAAGCTGAAAGAGAAGCACGTGAACAAGCAGCAGTTGCCGCTGCAGCAGCACAAGAGCAAGAACAAGCTTCTTCTTCATCAGTACAAGAATCAACAGAAGTTTCTGAATCAGCTACTTCAGAATCATCATCAAGTGCTGAATCTTCAACAGAACAATCTTCAGTTCCTGAATCATCTACATCAACAGAAGATTCAACAACTGAAAGCAGTGTACCAGAATCTTCAACAGAAGAATCTACTACTACACCATCTGTTCCAGAAACAACAACACCATCAACGCCGGAGCCATCAACACCAGCTCCATCAACGCCAGCTCCATCAACGCCGGAGCCATCAACACCAGCTCCATCAACGCCGGAGCCATCAACACCGGCACCATCAATTCCAGCGCCAACGGCTCCATCTACTAATGGAGCAGCGATTGTAGCTGAAGCGATGAAATACATTGGGACTCCTTATGTATGGGGTGGAAAAGATCCAAGTGGATTTGACTGTTCTGGATTTACACGCTATGTGTACCTACAAGTAACTGGTCGTGACATCGGTGGTTGGACTGTACCTCAAGAATCAGCAGGAGCTAGAATCTCAGTTTCTCAAGCAAAAGCTGGAGACTTATTATTCTGGGGAGCAGCTGGTGGCACTTACCACGTAGCAATTTCTTTAGGTGGCGGACAATACATCCACGCACCACAACCGGGCGAAAGTGTTAAAATTGGCTCAGTTCAATGGTATGCACCTGACTTTGCTGTAAGTATGTAATTTATGAAGAACTAACTCTAAAGTGAGTTAGTTCTTTTTTTACGAAACTAAAAAGGATCGAACAAACAGTTTTTGGTAACTGTCTGTTCGATCCTTTAAAATTTTCTTGCTTAGAAAGCATGATCAAATAAATTCTTCCGTCAATTCCATGAAGTTTTGGATATCTTCTAAGACCATGTTGATACCTGCTTGCCAAAAATCTGGTTTCGTTAAGTCTACACCTAAGTGTTTTTGAGCCAATTCTTCCGTTGTCATCGAAGCAGTATCGCGTAGTAAGTCGATATACTCTTGTTCAAAACTTGAACCTTGCTCGTTAGCATAGGCGTAAATACCTAAACTGAACAGGTAACCAAAGGTATAAGGGAAATTATAAAACGGTACATCATCAATAAAGAAATGTAGTTTTGCTGCCCAGAAATAAGGATGATAAGTAGATAATGCATTTGCATATCCTTCTTTTTGCGCTTCGATCATCATATCAGTGATCTCTTGTTCTGCGACTAGTCCTTTTTGTCGAGCAGTATAGAATTGATTTTCAAAGATAAAACGAGAATGGATATTCATGAACATAGCCAGAGCATTTTGTAGTTTAGTATCCAACAAATTGATTTTTTCTTCTTTTGTTGATGCCGCTTTAAGTGTTGCATCAGCTACGATCAATTCTGCAAATGTACTTGCTGTTTCAGCAACATTCATCGCGTATTCACGATTCAACGCTGGAAGATCCCACATCGTACTACTATGGAAAGCGTGACCTAACTCATGGGCTAAAGTAGCGACTTCGTTGACTGAATTACTATAAGTCATGAAGATTCTAGATTCTTGTGTTTCAGGCAATTCGGTGCAGTAACCACCAGGTCGTTTGCCAGGACGATCCTCTGCTTCAATCCAACTTTTGTTAAAAGCGTCTTGAGCAAATTCAGCCATTTTAGGACTGAATTTATTGAAATTCTCAATGATAAATGCTGCCGCTTCATCAAAGGTAAAGGTTTTTTCTTTCATATCACCTAGAATGATCGGTGCATCTTGGTCTTGCCATTCCATTTTTTCTTTACCGAAAAGATTGGCTTTTCTTGTTAAGTAATCGACAAGGGGTTGTTTATTTTTTTGGATCGTCTTCCACATTATATCTAATGTTTCTTTTTTCAAGCGATTATATTCTAAAGGCTTTTGTAAGAAATCTGTTGTACCGTGTAGTTTATAGGTGGATAGACGGAACCCATCTAAATGATTCAAAGTGTCTGTAAATAAAGGTGCTTTTTCTTGCCAAGCAGTTTCCCAAGCTATAAATAATTGTTTGCGGACTTCTGGATCAGGATCACCCATCATTTTATTGAATGCTTGACCAGCAGATAATTCAATGATTTCTCCCTCTTGTTCAAATGGTACAGTCACGCTAGCGACAATCGTATCATAATGACTACTCCAGGCATTCAAACCATCCAAAGATAATGTATTGATAATGTGCTCCTCGTTTTCAGATAACAAGCGTGCGCCATCGCGACGAATTTCGTTCATGCGAAAAGCAATCGGAGCTAATTGATCTTGAGCAATCAAGTGTGTCCATTCATTGTCAGATATTTCTGCAAATTTTTTCGATAAGATCGTATCTGCTGCTTGCCAACGTGGTAATGAAGCATAGAGTTTACCAGACAAAATCTTTGCATCGGAATCTTTTACATTAGCAGATAATAAAGCAGTAATATAACTATTACATTGGCTGAAGCCATTGGTTACTTTTTCTTGAAGTGCCAAAATCGTCACAAGAGAATCGATATCTTCGGATGAAAATGACCATTGATTGATTTGTTCGTAATATGTTTCTATTTGTCGTTCTAATTGAGCCAAACGTTCATTTAATTCAGTTGAAGCACTTCCTCCAGGAAAGATAGAATCTAAATCCCAGTTAAGCGAATAATTCATCAAAAAACCCCTCTCATATTTATGGTACTATCTCTAGTATAGCATTTAAAGAAGGAATAAGTCTTGGAGAAATTATTGTTGTTTTATGAAAAAAAAGCTATCATAGAAAGAAGAGGTGACTTATGGAGTTTTTAAAAAAACAAAGAAAAAATGGAAATTTTTATTTAGTGTTTGCATTAATGATCATGGCTATTTTATTTTATAGCTCCTCGCAAACCTATGGACAACAATCGCAACTTTCAAGAATTGATGCGTGGTTCCCAAACCAACCCTTTAAAGAAGCATTATCAGGTATCCAGTTTACTTATGGAGAAAGTGTTATCAGTATCGACCATTCTGGATACAGCAAATTCATTGAATTCTTTTTAAGAAAAGGCGCCCATTTTGGTACCTATTTTCTATTAGGAGGTAGTCTGTATCTAGGTGTATTCCCGAAAATGAAAATCTGGTGGTTAACGGGGGTTCTTGCTTGGTTATCTGCGACAGGATACGCCGGTCTAGATGAGTTCCATCAAATGTTGACAGGCGATCGTTCACCAATGTTCCAAGATGTCATGCTTGATTCGATGGGGGCATTGACTGCAGTTGTTATATGTATTTTATTTACTTTTATAAAGAAGAGAAAGTAAAAAAGAGAGCACAGTTGCGTGTCTGCAACTGTGCTCTAGTAGTTACGATTAAAAAATCAAAACAGGCGTACCTTTTTCAACCATTCCAAATAATTCTTTCATGACACCTGGTGGCGTATTGACACAACCATGAGAACCGCGAGTTCGCCATAAGTCGCCGCCATATTCTGGTTGCCAATCCGAATCGTGGATACCGATACCTGTCCAATCGACTGGCATCCAATAGTTCACTGGACTTTCATATGGTGTACCATCATCGTTCGTTCCTCTTAATACTGCATTTTCTTCTTTATTCCAGACATAAAAGACACCAGGAGGAGTAGGGGTAGAAGGTTTTCCTGAAACGATATCTGTTTCAAGTGCTACTTTCCCATCTTTGTAGAACCACATATGTTGATTCTCTAAATCGACTTCGATATACGTATCCTCAATCAATGGGTGGTCGGCAGTTGTACTACCTTGAACAATTGGTGAACGTGTGAAATCTTGTCCTGCTAAAATCGCTTCTGTTAATGCTGTTACTTCGCTATCTGTTTGGATCGTCCAACTGAACGTGCCAGCAGGAACAGTTACTTCGCCACGTTTGGTACTTTTGAATTTAGTATCATTCGTACTTGTATTGTATTTTTCGCCAAGTTCACTAACATATTGACGAACTTTTTCTGAATCAAGCGCAGGTTTTCCATCTTCATAGGTGAGCCATTCAACGATGAGTGAAGAAGGGATCGTAACTGTTTCACCATTGATACTGTAAGTTCCTTTTACTTTAGCGATATTATTCATTGTCGTTAACTGCTCAGTCAACTTTTTATCTGTAGATGTGACCGTTGGTTCTTTTTGGAACTCAGTCAGATCAATTGTATCTTTTCCATCATTGACAACAGTTGTCAATTCCTTCGTAACGGCTTCGACATCGACCGTGTTCCCTTTCACTTCAGGCTTGATTTTAAATGAGTCACCAGACTTTTCAATCGTTGCATCGGCAGTAGGCGTACGGTCTTTATTCAATTCAGTCAATTCCGTAGACAATGTCTCGATCGTTTGATCCAGTTGTTCCCGTTCCGCACTTAGTGGATCGATTTCTTGTTTTTCGGCCGCAGCTACATAGTTCATTCCCCAAGTCCAAGCATTTTGGTTTTTCAAGATGGAAGCTAGATCAGTTGAAAAATCCTTTTTATAACCAAGATCGGACTTTGCAATCTCTTTCCAAACCGTTCCGTTTTCTTTGATTGAAATCGTCTTATTGGAATAAGCTTCTTTTAGCTTGTCATTTGCTTGGTCGATAGTCAGGTTACTTACATTGATCGAATTGACTTCCGTTTTAGGAAGAAAACGATTCGTGTAATATGTACTACGATAGGTGTAAAAGCCGATTAATACTAGAATCACACCGAGAACAGAAAGCAAACCAATACGCATTGATTTTTTTCGATGAGAAGATCTTGTCATATCTGCAACTCCTTAATAATAATAGTTATAGGGTGTAACGACTCTATCATAGCATAATTTACAGTAAAAGACGAAATGATGTCCCTCTTTATACAAAAATTAACATACTGCACGGAAAAATAACATTAGTTAGACGTGATTTTGCTATGGAAAATCGTATAAAAAAAACAGGAGATCCTAGAAAATGGAAGGTCAATTTTCAGGATCTCCTGCGAAGGTCAGTTGTTAAAACGTCGTTTATTCGGTTTTACGAGTCAACGGACGTTCAAATTGTTTTGGATTATTCTGCGTCTAATGCAGCAAAAGCTTCATCTAAGATGTCTTTTAATTGTTTTGCTGACGCAGCCATACGATCTTGTTCACTATCGCTTAATGGAATTTCGATAACTTTTTGGATACCTTGACGGTTGATAACTGCTGGTGCGCCGATATAGATATCGTTTAGACCGTATTCGCCATTCATGTAAACAGATAATGGAAGAACGGCATTTTCATCATCTAAGATTGCGCGAGTGATACGTGCTAATGCAACAGCGATACCGTAGAATGTTGCGCCTTTTTTCTCGATGATCGTATACGCAGCATCACGTACACCAAAGAATAAGTTAACCATTGCTTCTTCATCAACGTCTGGATTATTTTTAACCCATTCATAGATTTGTAGACCAGCAACGTTGGCATGTGACCATACTGGGAATTCAGAATCACCATGTTCACCTAAAATATACGCATGGACGTTACGTGCATCCACATCAACTAATTCAGCAAGTGCTTGACGGAAACGAGCAGAGTCAAGTGAAGTTCCTGAACCGATTACGCGCTCTTTAGGGAAACCTGAGAATTTCCAAGTAGAGTAAGTTAAAATATCAACTGGGTTAGCAGCGACTAAGAAGATACCGTTAAAACCTGAGTCAACGATCTGTGTAACAACTTCGCGGTTGATTTTTAAGTTTTTATTTACTAGATCTAAACGTGTTTCACCTGGTTTTTGTGGTGCACCAGCTGTAATAACGACTAAATCTGCATCATGTGCATCTGCATAAGATGCAGAATAGATTTTTTTAGGTGAAGTAAATGCTAAAGCATGTGATAAGTCAATGGCATCTCCTTCAGTTTTTGCAGTATTTATATCAATGATCCCTACTTCTTGAGCGATGTTTTGTGTCACTAAAGCGAAAGCATAGCTAGAACCTACAGCACCGTCTCCGACAAGAATAACTTTTTGATGATCTTTTTTTTCTGTATTTGCAACCATTTGTATCAATCCTTCCATTGATTTGTTTTTCCCATGCCTATGCTAACATGTATAAAGCTCTCTGTCACGCTATTTGGTTATAAAATATAACAGATAACAAGGTTGTATCATATGTAAAAGCTTACATGTGCGTTATTTCACTATTCAGCAAAACCAATGATTTCATTAGTTTTGGATTATAAATTTAATCGTTTTTTCATTTATTAAGTTTCTCTTTTTAGCTGTAACAAAGGATTGTGTGTTATACTAATAAGAGCTAGAATAATAAAAAAAATCGAGTCAAAGACTGGACCGCCTACGAGCAGTCCAGCCTTTTGTGCTGTTTATAAGATTGGATGAGCGTAAAAATGAAAATGATCGTAGGGCTTGGAAACCCGGGCACAAAATATGAACAAACCAAACATAATGTGGGATTTATGGTGGTGGATCGTTTGGCTGGAAAACACCAAGCGACCTTTAAGAAAAACACATTTGAAGCAGAAGTAGCTGAATTTTTCCATGACGGAGAAAAAATCTTATTAGTTAAACCGCAAACGTTTATGAATGAATCAGGCCGATCAGTCGGTCCGTTGATGACTTACTTTGGGATCTACCCAGAAGAACTGGTGGTCGTCTATGATGATTTAGATTTAGCAATCGGTAAAATTCGCTTGCGACAAAAAGGAAGTGCAGGAGGCCACAATGGGATCAAGAGTATCATTTCTCATTTGAATAGTACCGTCTTTGACCGAATAAAAGTCGGCATTGGCAGACCTGAAGGCAAAAAGACAGTGATCCAACATGTTCTTAGTCCTTTCAGTAAAGAAACGCAGCCGCTGATCGAGCAAAGTATTGATCAATCGGTTGCTGCTGTTGAATTTCTATTGGACGGCCATTCCTTTATTGATACGATGAACAAATTTAATTAAGAAAGGAGAATGAACAGATGGATATGATCCAACTGATTGGCAAAGATTCACAAGTGGCTGAATGGTCCATGAATCTTGAACAACGAATGTCCAGACAGCTGATCACCGGTTTAGCTGGGTCGGCTAAAACACTGTTGTTTGCACATGCGTTTAAAAAATTGAACAAAAATTTGATTATCCTGATGCCTAATTTATATTATGTCAACCAATTGGCTGAGGATCTACAACATGTCTTGCCGGCAGAAAGCATTCACCAATTTCCAGTAGATGAAGTTTTGTCCGCAGAAATGGCCTTTTCTTCTCCAGAAGCTCGAGCGGAACGTGTGGCGACATTGAATCGCTTGCAACAAAACGAGCCAGGGATCTATCTTCTCCCAGTGGCAGCGTTACACAAGCGTCTTCCTGATAAAGAAACATGGAAAAATGCTCAATTACATTGGCAAATTGGCAAAGAGATCGCTGTAGAATCGTTACCACAACAACTCGTTTTGATGGGATATGAGCGAACAGAGATGGTCGCAAAACCTGGAGAATTTAGTATGCGCGGAAGTATCATCGATATTTATCCGTTGACCTTTGAATACCCAGTTCGTGTGGAACTGTTTGATGTCGAAATTGATTCCATGAGATACTTCGAAGCAGATACGCAACGATCGATTGAAAAGATCGAAGAAGTTTGGTTGCCGCCAACGAGCGAGCAAGTGTATTCGCAAGAAAATCTACTTGATGGCATCAAAAAAATCGAGAACCTCTTAGAAAAGAAACTAGCAACGACCTCAGAACCTACTGAACGACAATTTTTACACGATTATTTCGGACAGTTGCTCTCAGAATGGCAAAGAAATATCCCAACAGATGAAGCGAAGTTCTATGCGGATCTTTTGTATTCGGAACAGTTGTCGATTTTGGATTATTTTCCACAAGACAGCTTGCTGATCGTGGACGATTACCAACGGATCATGGAAACGAATCGCGAGATGGAAAGAGAAGCAGCGGAATGGCACACACAAAAACTCAGTGAGTTACGTGTGTTTTCTGAACAACAATTTGTGGCAGATGTGCATGGGATCATCCAAAAAGAAAAATTTGCGACTACTTTCTTCTCTCTATTCCAAAAAGGGATGGGCAATCTAAGGTTCCAAGCACTTTATCAGTTCCAATACCGTACGATGCAACAATTCTTTGGACAGATGCCGTTGCTGAAAACGGAAATGGATCGTTGGCGCAAACAAGAGCAAACGGTAGTTATTTTCATTCCGACCAAAGAGCGTATCCGAAAAGCAGAGCAAATGTTGCGCGATGAAGACATATTGGTCGTAGAAACAGAAGCGGATCAACTGATCAAAGGACAAGTCCAGTTAGTTGAAGGCGCATTGATGACAGGTTTTGAGCTACCACAAGAAAAAATCGTCACGATCACTGAGAAAGAAATCTTCCAAAAGACGACGAAAAAACAGACCCGCCGGCAAACGGTGACGAATGCAGAACGTCTAAAAAGCTATAATGAGCTAAAAGCTGGAGACTATGTCGTCCATGCAAATCATGGGATCGGGAAATATATCGGCATGGAAACACTAGAAGTCGATGGGGTCCACCAAGACTATATGACGATCATTTACCAAAACGATGATAAGCTCTTCATCCCTGTCACTCAGCTGAATTTGATCCAAAAATATGTGGCATCGGAATCCAAAACACCACGAATCAATAAACTGGGTGGTAGTGAATGGACGAAAACGAAACGAAAGATCTCCTCAAAAATCGAGGATATTGCGGATGATTTGATTCAGCTGTATGCGGTCAGAGAAGCAGAGAAAGGCTACGCATATGGCCCTGATGACTCTTACCAAAAAGAATTTGAGAATGCTTTTCCATATTCGGAAACAGACGATCAATTACGAAGCGCAGCAGAAATCAAACGAGATATGGAAAAAGAAAAACCAATGGACCGCTTGTTAGTGGGGGATGTTGGTTACGGGAAAACCGAAGTAGCGTTACGGGCGGCTTTTAAAGCAGTCAAAGAAAGCAAACAAGTAGCCTTTCTTGTACCAACAACGATCTTGGCACAGCAACATTACGAAACGATGTTGGAACGTTTTGAGGGATTCCCAGTGAATGTTGGTTTGCTGAGTCGTTTCCGAACAAAGAAACAACAAAAAGAAACAATCGAAGAATTACGCACAGGACAACTAGATATTGTTGTGGGTACTCATCGTGTATTGTCAAAAGATATTGAATTTAGTGATTTAGGTCTATTGATCGTTGATGAAGAACAACGTTTCGGTGTAAAACACAAAGAACGTTTGAAACAATTGCGTGCGCAAGTGGATGTGCTGACTTTGACAGCGACACCTATTCCACGAACGCTGCATATGTCGATGCTAGGCGTACGGGATCTATCAGTGATTGAAACGCCACCGGCGAATCGGTATCCGATCCAAACATATGTGATGGAAAAAAATCCAGGTGCGATCCGAGAAGCGATTCAGCGAGAGATGGGACGTGGAGGACAAGTTTTCTACTTATATAATCGTGTAGAAACGATTGAGCGTAAAGTAGAAGAAATTCAAGCATTAGTTCCAGAAGCGAGAATCGCTTATGCCCATGGACAGATGACGGAAGTCCAACTGGAAAACACACTATTCGACTTTATCGAAGGACAGTATGATGTCTTAGTGACGACGACGATCATCGAAACTGGAGTGGATATCCCGAATGCAAACACACTCTTCGTAGAAAATGCCGATTATATGGGACTATCTACGCTTTACCAATTACGAGGACGTGTCGGACGAAGCAATCGTGTCGCTTATGCTTATTTTATGTACGAACAGCAAAAAATCCTTAATGAAGTCAGTGAAAAGCGTCTTCAAGCAATCAAAGACTTTACGGAATTGGGTTCAGGATTTAAAATCGCGATGCGGGATTTATCGATCCGTGGCGCAGGAAACTTGTTAGGTGCGCAACAACATGGCTTTATCGACGCGGTTGGTTTCGATATGTATTCTCAAATGTTGAGCGAAGCAGTTGCTCGAAAACAAGGGAAAAACCAACAAACGGAAAAAACCTCTGTTGAGATCGATCTTGGTGTGGATGCCTATCTACCAGAAAGTTATGTTTCAGATCAACGACAAAAAATCGAAATCTATAAACGGATTCGCGAGCTGGATTCACAAGAGATGTTGGATGAGCTAGAAGAAGATCTACTCGATCGTTTTGGGGAATATCCGGAAGAAGTTGCGCATTTGTTGACGATCGGTCAGATCAAGATGGATGGGGATCGTGCCTTACTAGAGATGATCCGTAAGCAACAACAAACGATCGTGTTCAAGTTGAGTAAAGTCGGGACTAAACGCTATACGGTTGAACAATTATTCGAAGCGTTGACTGCCACAAAACTAAAAGCAGGACTTGGCGTGGAGAAAGAACAAATGATGATTCGTTTGACTTTACCACCGCAAACAACGACAGCTGTTTGGTTGCAGGAAATCCAACAGTTCGTCAAGGCGTTACGCGAACAGAAATATGCGACTGCATAGGAAGGGGCTGGACCTTTGGATCATAAAGAAATGCGTCAAGTGATGCATGGTGCTTTTGTGTTGACGCTTGCTTCCTTTATAGCAAAAGTCCTCAGCGCACTGTATCGGATTCCATTGCAAAACTTAGTGGGGGATGAAGGGTTTTATGTCTATCAACAAGTCTATCCCATTTATGGTATTGCGATGACATTAGCTTTGTCAGGCTTGCCTCAGTTCATCTCTAAATATGTAGCAGAAAAAAAAGACCCTTTCGAACAAAAACAAGCATTGAAAAATCTTTATCCTCTTGTCTTTTGGTCAGGCTTTTTACTCTGGCTCTTCGTCTTTTCGTTTAGCCATTGGATCGCCATCATGATGGGCGACCAACAATTGATGCCATTGATTCGGATCGTTTCGTTCACATTCCTGTTGATGCCAGGGCTGTCGTATTACCGTGGGAATTTCCAAGGTCGGTTTTTAATGGAACCAACGGCAGTCTCGCAAGTCGTTGAACAACTGGTTCGTGTAGCAATCATCGTTTTTAGTGCGATCGCCTTTAAACGATTCGGTTGGACAGTCTATCAAACAGGGACAGCAGCGATGAGTGGCGCAGTTTTTGGTGGTGTATGTGCGTATGGTATATTGTATTATTATGAGCAAAAAATCCATGGTGGTGCATTGAGCTTTGGGCATTTTCCAATTTTCAAAAAGCCAGCAAAACCACTTATTCGACGCTTCCTGATTGAAGGAGGATTAGTATCCATTTATAGTGGTTTATTGATCTTCTTCCAATTGATTGATTCTTTTTTTGTTAAGAATGCTTTACAAATCTATGGTTTATCCGAACAAGCATCTAAAATAGCTAAAGGAGTATACGATCGTGGGCAACCATTAGTTCAATTAGGACTAGTCATTGCTACAGCTTTAAGTGCCACGTTCTTACCTGCACTGACACGGTATCTAACGAGTACAGTCAAAAGTCAATTCTACTCGACTGCAAAAATTTACTTGCGTTTGACAACGGCGCTAGCATTAGCAGCTTCCGTTGGTTTAGCGGTACTACTACCTTATATCAATTACGCGTTGTTTAAAGATTATGCTGGAAATACAACACTAGTGCTGTTTGTTTTTTCGATTGGCTTGACTGCGATCATCCAATCGTATCAAAGCATTGCTCAAAGTAAAAACTCTTTCCGACCCTCACTAAAGGGGGCGGGCTGGGGCTTGCTGGCTAAGGCGTTAGCAACACCGCTTCTTACGAGTTACTTAGGAACAGTCGGTGCCAGCTTATCCACACTGCTTGGACTGGCAGTGACTTTATGGTATTTTGTCCATACAGAAACCTCAGCGATCAATAGTTTTTGGCGGGAGCGAAAATTTGGTAAAAAATTGCTCCAATGTCTAGGCTGTATGGTTCTAGCGTTGTTTTTGTATTATGGCTTCTTAAACTTATTATTTGGGCCAGTCAGCCATCGCTCGACCGCTCTTTTTGCCAGCCTAGGTGGCGTAGGGGTTGGCGTCGTCACATTTGTGTATGCGGTGATCTGGACAAAATTATTTACGATCCGCGAATGGTTATTACTACCATTTGGTAAGAAAATCTTACGTTTTAAAAAAAATAAAAAATAAAAAGTGAGGACATGAGATGCGACTAGATAAATTTTTAAAAATCTCGCGAATCATTAAGCGTCGATCTGTCGCTAAGGAAGTGGCAGATAAAGGAAGAATCAAAATCAATGGGAAATTAGCGAAATCTTCCAGTGATGTCAAGGTCGGTGACCAGTTAGACATCCAATTCGGCAACAAAACGATGGAAATCAAAGTAGCAGAGTTACATGAGTCAACCAAAAAAGAAGACGCACAAAAAATGTATGAAGTCTTATCAGAAACACGAGTACAAAACTCAAGCGAAATTGATTAGACAAGCATTCATGATGTTGGTATAATAAAGAATGACAAGCAAAAAAGATTGGAGCGAATACAGGTGGCAAACAAAAGCAATAAAATCGCTGCATTAGACACAGAGTATGCAAAGAAAAAATATGTCGAATTCCAACAGCAACAACGCCAATTGATTTTTCGTAGACGCAGGTTAGCAGCCATCTTTTTAGGTGCTTTGGTCATTTTCGCTGTAATAGGTTTCCAAATTTTCAATGATATGCAACGAATGAATCATTTGAACGAATTAAAAGTCGAGGCGGATACAGAGTTACGACAAATCAACAAAGATGTGGATCAACTCACAGAAGACGTCAAATTGCTTAAAGACGAAGATTACGTAGCGAAACTTGCTAGAAGCAAATATTTCTATTCAAAAGAGGGAGAGCAAGTTTACCCGATCCTTGAATCTACGACTGATAATTCAGCAGATAACGATGAACAAACAACGAGTTCAACAACTGCCCAATAAGCAGTAATATAAAAAAGGGAAATAATTAGGAGGAACATTTTTTTTATGTCAATCGAGGTAGGAGCAAAACTGCAAGGAAAAGTTTCAGGAATCACAAATTTTGGCGCATTTATTGATTTAGGAGCTGGTAAAACAGGATTAGTTCATATCAGTGAAGTATCAAACGGTTATATCAAAGATATTCATGATGTATTGAGCGTTGGTGATGAGGTAACAGTCAAAGTCATTACAGTCAATGATGATGGGAAAATCGGTTTATCTATCCGTAAAGCACAAGAACAACCAGTAGAAACTAATGATGAAAATCGTCAAAAGAGATATCCACAAAAAGAAACTCGAGATAATCGAGGACGCGCACCGCAGAAAAAATCTTTTTCTCGCAGCCAACCTTCCAATACAAAAGAAGACTTCGATTCATTGATGAGCTCATTTTTAAAAGATAGCGATGATCGATTGACTTCCTTAAAACGCAACACAGAAGGAAAACGCGGAGGCCGTGGCGGTCGCCGTAGCTAAGCAAGCGAAATTGAAGGGCAGGCAATTGTCACAGACTTTTGTCCGCCCTTTTTATTTTGTGAAAGGATGTGAGACCAATGGAAATCGAAGCAGCAAAAAAAGTACGTCAATTCAAGCAAGCATTTATGCAAAAAGGATTACGTAGCGAATATTGGTCTAAAGATGCACGAATTTTAGTTGCTGTTTCCGGTGGTGTCGATTCCATGGTACTTCTTGATTGCTTGTTGGCAGTCCAAAAGGAAGTGGGTTTTCATTTAGGGGTTGTTCATATCGATCATCAGTTGCGGACTGTCTCAAAGCAAGAAGCAGCATTTCTTGAAACCTTTTGTCGAGAAAAAAATCTTTCTTTTCACCTGAAAGTATGGGGACAACCAGCTGAACAAGGCATCGAAACAGCAGCTAGAGCCTTTCGATATCAAACATTTGAACAACTGATGCGTCAAGAAAGTTACGATACATTGATGACGGCACACCACGGAGATGATCAAATGGAGACGGTCTTGATGAAAATCATCCGCGGCGGGCAGCTTGGTACGTATGCAGGAATCAAGGAAAGTCAATCGTTTTCCGATGGACGACTCATCCGACCCTTACTTTCATTTAGTAAAGAACAATTGTATGCGTATGCGGAAGCGGAAGATCTACCTTTTTTCGAGGACCACACAAACCAAGAATTAAACGTGCAACGCAATCGTCTTCGTCATTTAGTCGTCCCGCAATTGAAAAAAGAAAATACACAGGCCATGGCTCATTTCCAGAAATTTTCGCAACAGATCCAATGGGCAGAACAGTTTATCCGTAAAAGTACGCAGCAGATAATTACGCAACACTTGACGCATGAAGAGGATGGCTTTTCTATGCCTTGGCAGGTGATCGAAGGTCTGGCATCATTTGAACGTTATTTCTTTTTTTACACATTTTTTGATTATGTGTTTCCAACGACGAAAGTAACGATCAAAGAAAAACAGATCGATACGTTATTGCGACAATGCGAACGATCCGCGGGACAATGGCAGTTCGATCTGGGAAAACGCTGGGTGATTGAACGATCTTATGAAGTATTTCGTCTTTATGAAAAAAAGGTTGCACAACCAAATGTCAGCGATCACACGCCGCTGAAAATCACCCCAAATCACCCCATTCAATTAGGGGAATCAGAATGGTTAGGGGTCTATACGCCAGATCAACTTCCAGACATAAGTTTGGATGAAACAGTTGAAGTGTTCACACATGATCTCTGGTTACCAGCAGATCAAGAACTCTGGATCGATCGCCGACAACCAGGAGATCGGATCCAATTGACGGAGACATTGAACAAGAAAGTATCAAGATATTTTATTGATAAAAAAATATCTGTTGCTCAGCGAGCAGATTCATGGGTTATTATAGATAAAGGGAGAAATCTATGGAGTCTAGTCCCTTTTGTCCATTCTTATTTGAGTATTGGTGTAGAAACTGATAAAATACACTACATACTTCTTTACAAATATCAAAAAGAAGCAATTGGAAGGAGAACCTGATGTTAGAAAAAGATATCGAGAGAGTATTGATCACGCAAGAGGAGATACAAGTTCGTTGTAAAGAACTAGGAAAAGAATTAACTGAAAATTATCAAGATAAAAATCCATTGGTTGTTGGTGTATTGAAAGGTGCTGTACCGTTTATGGCGGATATCATCCGTTCAATCGATGCCTACCTGGAATTGGATTTTATGGATGTTTCAAGTTACGGGAACGCAACTGTTTCATCAGGTGAAGTAAAAATCGTGAAAGACTTGGATACGAATGTGGAAGGCCGCGATCTATTGATCGTCGAAGATATCATCGATAGCGGAAGAACACTGGCTTATTTAGTCGATCTATTTAAATATCGTAAAGCAAACTCAGTCAAAATCGTGACGCTCCTTGATAAACCTGAAGGAAGAGTCGTAGATATTGAAGCGGATTATATTGGGTTCAACGTACCGAATGAGTTTGTTGTAGGTTACGGATTGGATTATGCAGAAGCTTATCGAAACCTTCCATATATCGGTGTACTAAAACCGAGCGTTTATCAATCAAATTAATCATCTATCTCCAATAAATTATGGTACAATAGTATGGTCAGGATTGATAAAAGTTTTATCAAGTAAAAATAACGCATAGGGAGGACAACTATGAACAAAAAAAACAATGGCATGATGAAAAATGCCTTGTATTATGTCCTCGTAATCTTAGCGATGGTAATGGTCGTCTACTTTATTTTTGGTAACAATGGCCAACGGTCGTCAGATATCGAGTACTCAAAATTCACTGAACAATTACAAGAAGGCAAAATCAAAAACTTTGAGGTGCAACCAGCAAATGGTGTGTACAAGATCTCAGGGGAATACAAAGAGCAGCAGACAGTTGCAAATAGTGGAGGGCTATCGATCCTAGGTACTACCGAAACATCGACTACTCACTTCACAACGATCATTTTGCCAAATGATACAACATTGAGCCAAGTCACAGAGTTGGCTAAAGACAACAATGTCGCAACTACGATCAAAGAAGAATCAAGCAGCGGCGTATGGGTATCACTCCTATTGAGCTTCTTACCGATCGTCATCATCGTCTTCTTCTTCTATATGATGATGGGACAACAAGGTGGCGGCGGAGGCGGCGGTGGCCGTGTCATGAACTTTGGAAAATCCAAAGCGAAAGAAGCTGACAAAAAAGCCAATCGAGTTCGCTTCTCTGATGTAGCAGGCGCTGAAGAAGAGAAACAAGAACTTGTCGAAGTCGTTGAATTCCTAAAAGATCCAAGACGCTTTATTGAATTAGGCGCGCGTATCCCAGCCGGAGTTCTTTTAGAAGGACCTCCAGGAACAGGTAAAACATTGTTAGCAAAAGCTGTTGCCGGTGAAGCTGGCGTACCATTCTACTCAATCTCAGGTTCAGACTTTGTTGAGATGTTTGTCGGGGTCGGTGCAAGCCGAGTTCGTGACTTATTCGAAACTGCGAAAAAGAATGCTCCAGCTATCATCTTTATTGATGAGATCGATGCTGTCGGACGTCAACGTGGCGCTGGTATGGGTGGCGGACACGATGAACGTGAACAAACATTGAACCAATTGCTGGTTGAAATGGATGGATTTGACGGAAACGAAGGCGTGATCGTGATCGCGGCGACAAACCGTTCCGACGTATTAGATCCAGCCTTGCTTCGTCCAGGACGTTTTGACCGTCAGATTTTAGTAGGTCGTCCAGACGTGAAAGGCCGTGAAGCGATTCTACGCGTTCACGCAAGAAACAAACCAATTGCTGACGATGTTGATTTGAAAGTCGTTGCACAACAAACACCAGGTTTTGCTGGTGCTGATTTAGAAAACGTCTTGAACGAAGCGGCATTAGTAGCTGCTCGTCGAAACAAGAAAAAAATCGATGCTTCTGATATCGATGAAGCAGAAGATCGCGTAATTGCAGGTCCTGCGAAGAAAGATCGTGTCATCAGCAAACGCGAACGCGAAATGGTTGCTTACCATGAAGCAGGTCATACGATCGTTGGGCTTGTCTTGAGTCGTGCCCGTGTCGTTCATAAAGTAACGATCATCCCACGTGGACGTGCCGGCGGATACATGATCGCCTTGCCAAAAGAAGATCAATTCTTAATGACCAAAGAAGACATGTTTGAACAAATCGTTGGGTTGCTAGGTGGACGTACGGCAGAAGAAATCATCTTCAACGTACAATCTACTGGAGCATCAAATGACTTTGAGCAAGCAACTGCATTAGCAAGAAGCATGGTCACAGAATACGGTATGAGTGATCGTTTAGGACCTGTTCAATACGAAGGAAATCACCAAGTATTCGTAGGTCGTGATTACGGTCAAACAAAAGCATACTCAGAACAAGTTGCTTTTGAGATCGACCAAGAAGTGCGCAAGATCTTGATGGAAGCACATCAAAAAGCGCATGAAATCATCGAAGCGCATCGCGCACAACACAAATTGATCGCAGAAAAACTGCTTGAATTTGAAACATTGGATGCTAAAGCAATTAAATCTCTCTTTGAAAAAGGTGTCATGCCTGAAGGAGCAGAATCAGCAGACTTCCCAAGTGAAAAAGAAGCACAAACGTTTGAAGAAGCGAAACGTGCCTTGGAAGAAAAAGATGCAGAAAAACAAGCAGAAGAAAAACATGATTTTGAAGAATCTGAAAAAGAATTGAATGACGAAAATCAATCAACTTCAACAGACGAACAAAATCATCCAGAAGATCGCTAGTACTAACGAAAGGAGCTATGACGAAAGTTATAGCTCCTTTTTTGTGTCTAAAACAAACGATTAAGAAATATTTTACAAATTCATAAGTTGAAAAATTTGGGAGTTACTAGTATGATTCACTATGAGTTTTAAAATCGGGAAATGAGGTACATACAAATGGAAGATTATTTAGTCAAGGCATTAGCCAGTGATGGTTTTGTTCGCGCATATGCCGTTCGTGCAACCAATACTGTCGCAGAGGCACAAAAACGTCATGATACTTGGCATACATCATCAGCAGCATTAGGTCGTGCATTAGTCGGCAGTCTGCTTCTAGGAGCTACCGTTAAAGGAGAAGATAAGTTGACCGTGCGTATCCAAGGAGACGGCCCAGCGAATGGGATCGTCGTTGATGCGAATGGTAAAGGTGATGTGAAAGGCTATATCAACAATCCGCACCTTAGTTTACCGCTAAACGCAGAAGGTAAAATCGATGTACGTGGGGCAGTAGGAACACAAGGGATGTTCAGTGTAACGAAAGATTTAGGATTGAAAGAACCTTTCTCAGGTCAAACACCGATTGTTTCTGGCGAACTAGCCGAAGATTTTACGTACTATCTAGCAATCTCAGAACAAATCCCATCAGCGGTAGGATTGAGTGTATTAGTTAATACAGATGATAGTATCAAAACAGCCGGCGGATTTATGATCCAGATCATGCCAGGGGCAGATGAAGAAACGATTGCGAAAATTGAAGAACAATTAAAAACAACACCGCGTATTTCTACACTTTTAGATGAAGGTTTGACACCTGAAGAAATCTTGCAAGGGTTGTTAGGAACAGACGAGCTGCAAGTACTAGAAAAAATGCCTGTCCAATTCAAATGTGATTGTTCCAAAGAAAAATTTGGTGAAGCAATCATCGCATTAGGTGCAACAGAAATCCAAGCAATGATCGATGAAGATCATGGCGCAGAAGCAGTTTGCTCATTTTGCAATAAGAAATATACCTATACAGAAGAAGAACTAGCATCATTGAAGGCAGAAGCCTTGGGAGGAATCTAAGTGGATCACACATGGAAAATCGGTAATGTTGAAATCCCAAATCGTGTCGTTGTTGCGCCTATGGCAGGAATCACGAACGCTGCTTTTCGTGTAACCGTCAAAGAGTTTGGGGCAGGTATGGTGGTTTGTGAGATGATCAGTGATCAAGGCATCCATTTCCGCAACAAAAAAACATTGGAAATGCTCCATATCGACGAGACAGAACATCCATTAAGCCTACAAATATTTGGTGGGAATAAAGACACATTGGTAGAAGCAGCACAGTTTGTTGAGAAGCATACTACAGCAGACATCATTGATATCAACATGGGATGTCCAGTCAATAAAATCATTAAAGCAGAAGCAGGTGCGAAGTGGTTATTGGACCCTGATAAAGTCTACGAAATGGTTCATGCAGTTGCTTCAGCCGTTGATATACCAGTCACTGTGAAAATGCGTATTGGCTGGGATGAGGAACATGTCTTCGCTGTTGAGAACGCACTAGCTGCTCAAGCTGCCGGTGCCGGTGCAGTAGCCATGCACGGTCGTACTCGCGTACAAATGTATGAGGGGAAAGCCAATTGGGAAGTATTGAAGGAAGTCAAAAAGCAATTAACGATCCCGTTTATGGGAAATGGCGATGTGAAAACGCCAGAGGATGCAAAACGCATGTTGGAATATGTGGGTGCCGATGGTGTAATGATCGGACGAGCTGCGTTAGGGAACCCGTGGATGATCCACCGCACACAACATTACCTGGAAACTGGAGAACTGATTCCTGAACCAACAGCACGCGAAAAAATCGCTACTGCAAAACTACATCTAGAACGCTTAGTTGATTTAAAAGGAGAAACCATCGCTTGTCGTGAATTTCGCACACATGCTTCTTACTATCTAAAAGGTGTCTCACGTGCAGCAAAAATCAAATTAGCGATCAACAAGACAGAAAAACAGCATGAAATCAATGGACTGCTGGATCAATTAGTTGAAAAAAGCGAAAAATTATCGCTTCAATCATAGGAAGCCATTCTAAGTTTTTTGTGAAATTCAAGCCGAAACGTCAAGTTCGGCTTGCTTTTTTTTCGTTTCATTGGCATTATAAGGAAGAGAATAAGATGAGAATGGAGGAACTTTTGTGACTGAGGAACAACAAAATCAATTAGAAGATTTAAACGATCAAATGATTGTTCGTCGTGAAAAAATGGAGCAATTGAGAGAGAATGGGATCGATCCATTTGGTAAGCGATTTGAACGTACGCATAACTCACAAGAATTGCACGAACTATTTGATCCACGTACAAAAGAAGAATTAACGGAAATGGCATTGACAGCTAGCGTTGCTGGTCGTATGATGACACGCCGTGGAAAAGGAAAAGCTGGCTTTGCTCATCTCCAAGACAGAGAAGGCCAAATCCAAATCTACGTCCGTAAAGACCGAGTGGGTGACGAAGCTTATGAAGTATTCAAGCACGCCGACTTAGGAGATTTCTTCGGTGTAACTGGTGAAATCATGAAAACTGATACAGGTGAGGTATCGATCAAAGCCTCTGAAATCGTCATCTTATCAAAAGCACTTCGTCCATTACCAGATAAATATCATGGCTTGACGAACATTGAACAACGATACAGACAACGTTACCTAGACTTAGTAAGTAACAGAGAAAGCTTTGACCGCTTCATGAAACGCAGTCAAATCATCAGCGAGATCCGTCGTTATCTAGACGGTAATGGCTATATCGAAGTCGAAACACCAGTCTTACACAATGAAGCTGGTGGCGCAGCAGCACGTCCGTTCATCACGCATCATAATGCGTTAGACATGGATCTATATCTGCGTATCGCATTAGAACTTCATTTGAAACGTCTGATCGTGGGTGGCATGGAGAAAGTTTATGAAATCGGCCGCGTCTTCCGTAATGAAGGAATCGACACGACACACAACCCTGAATTTACGATGCTTGAAGCATATACTGCCTACACTGATTTCCAAGATGTGATGAACTTGACAGAAGGAATCATTCGTAATGCAGCTGAAAAAGTACTAGGAACAGCTAAAATCACTTACGCAGGTCAAGCAGTTGACTTAGAGAGTGATTTCAAACGTGTGCATATGGTCGATGCGATCAAAGAACACACTGGTGTCGATTTCTGGAAAGAAATGACATTAGAAGAAGCACTAGCAATTGCAAAAGAACATCAAGTTGAAGTGACGGAAGCAATGGGTGTCGGTCACGTCATTAATGAATTCTTTGAAGCATTTGTGGAAGAGACATTAGTGCAACCTACGTTTGTCTATGGACATCCAGTAGAAGTTTCTCCGTTAGCGAAGAAAAATCCAGAAGACCCACGCTTTACAGATCGTTTCGAATTATTCATCACAGGAAAAGAATTTGCGAATGCCTTTACTGAGTTGAATGATCCAATCGACCAAAGAGAACGTTTTGAAGCACAAGAAAAAGAACGTGAGCTTGGAAATGATGAAGCACATGGATTAGATGAAGACTTCTTAGAAGCGTTAGAATACGGTATGCCACCAAC
Source organism: Enterococcus sp. DIV1298c (assembly GCF_017316315.1). Taxonomy (NCBI): domain Bacteria; kingdom Bacillati; phylum Bacillota; class Bacilli; order Lactobacillales; family Enterococcaceae; genus Enterococcus; species Enterococcus sp. DIV1298c. The sequence goes on from NZ_JAFLWG010000038.1 coordinate 70,213, forward strand.
CGGCGGACTAGGTATCGGAATCGACCGTCTAGTAATGCTGTTGACGGATGCGCAATCGATCCGTGACGTATTGCTATTCCCAACTATGCGTTAATCTGTAATTAGCTAGGGAAGATCAAATGAAAGAAAACAAACCGGCGCTATTTAGAAATGATTTTATTTCTGGATAGCACCGGTTTATTTTTTTAAGGCTAAAGAAAGTAGATTTTTCGATGCGGAAGTTGCCGTAAATAGAATGAAAAATATTGTTTCGTATTGAACGTATGATGACTTTGAAATAAAGAAAACGTCATCATTGAAAAATGGAATCTATTTGCAATAATCAAACAGAATTACAATGCCGAATGATTGAAGAGGATTGAGGTTTGTATCATCTATTAAACGCTGTAAAAGCGAACGATATTTAGTGTATGCAAACTCAATAATCGTATAACGAAAAAACTTGGAAAAACACAAAAAAATTCGTTGACCAATAAGATTTTAGTTGGTATATTATTATTTGTTCAAAAGTTAAGTTGATTAACTTCTGAATGATCATAAAAAAAGTTCTTGACGTGTGGTTCAACACATGATAAGATAACCGAGTCGCTTGTGAACGGCAATAGCTAAACGTTGATTTCATAAAGAAAAAAACAAAAAAAGTTGTTGACAAATAACAAACGATGAGTTATGATAAGTGAGTTGCTGAAACGACCTCGTGAAAAACGAGTTCAAAAAACTTTTAAAAAATAGTTGACAATCAATTGAGAGTTTGCTAAGATATAAAAGTTGCTACGGCAATCACAAACGATAAACGAAGCAGTCGTGTTTCATTTATCACGTAGACCTTTGAAAACTGAACAAAGTAAGACAAACCAAATGTGTAGGGCGTCTTGATTCAATTCAAGACAACAAACATTTTTAACAAGCAAGCAATATGCTAGCAAACAA
>NZ_JAFLWG010000039.1:0-65108 GCF_017316315.1 Enterococcus sp. DIV1298c
GATAGTGAGTTAATCGGATTATTGAAAAGAGTTAAAAAGAGTTTAGAAATATAATTTATAGGTTTACTTAGAGCCATTAAGACGAGAATCTCAGAAATATAGATAACTTATTTATGAATATGGATGGATAGATCAATGGCAGAAAAAATAAAAGATATTTATCATATAAATGACGATTTTCCTATTGTAAGCAAGAAGTATGATATTTGGTTAAATAAATTATTGAATAAAACAGAAGATGATATAGATGAAAATGATGTTTACACAATGTTTTCTCAGCATGAGGTTGAGGAGTTAGCAATAAAAAAAGCGTTAGAATTTATTATAAACGATCCATTGGCTGGTGAATTATGGGACGGACAATTTTTAGAACAGTTAGCAAATGTGTCGATTGAGAAATTGAAAAAATATACAAAAGAACTAAAAGAATTACCTTCACACATAGATCAAAACATAGATAATCATCTGTGGGATTTTGCTTTTGAAAGAGACGAATTTATGGAGAAATATGAACAATTAAAAAAAATAATTTCTAACTTGTAAACTTTAGAAAGAGTGAAAAGATACTTTGAGCCAAAATCAATCGTCAATCAACAGAAAACATTCTTCGTACGAAATAAATGTCTTTACCGTGCAATCCGGCGATATATGGATCAATGAAACTAAATATTGCCTATTACGCATCGCATCAAGTATTACTGACTAGAGGCTTAAAACAGGTGAAGAACAGTACGATACAATAACTGAAAAAAGCAGGGAATATTACTACAGAACAATTAAATAAAGGTCAATGGAAGGAATGGATTCTATGATTGACAATAGGTTTTATGAAGGTTTTGAAGGAGAAGCGGAGCTTTCTTTTGTAGCTACTGATAATAAACTTATCATTTGGAACGGCTATTTTGAAACTATTTTAGATCATTTATTAGATTGTAATGTCGAAAAAAAGGGGATGGTGAAAGAATATTTTCATCATGAGGGATGGTATGATGATTCACCGTGGTTGATCAAGGATAAGTCGCTTATTATTGATCAATTAAGGTGTTTCGATATCAGCAAGATCAATCAAACTTCAATAAAAGAGATATTAGAAGAAGTAGTACAAGCAATTGTTTTATTTTTAGAAAATAATTATTTGAGTAAAATCTATATCAACTATGAGTAATAATTTTGGAGGTAAATGTTGAATATTGAATTATTACAAAAGAAAATTGATGATACGAAGTACTGGGATATGTCAATATTGGATATTCAAACTCAGTATTTTAATGACGAAGTATACATTTTTATAGAAAATGATGAAGAAACTTGTTGGAAAATTTGTTTTTTATCTTGTTATAAAGTTAGTTATGAGACCGATGCTAATTGGCGAAAGATAGATAACGTAAAAGAGATGCGAGGGGGACAACTTGGCTATGATGGACAAGATATCTCTTTGAAAAAATATGAAGGAAATCAGAACTTCGTGGAATGTTTCCTTGATCTATCGATTATGACAATGAATATCGTTTGTAAAGAGATTCAGGTGAAAAATAAATATGCAAGAAAATCGATTCTTTTGGCAAGAAAAATCAATTTGAAATAAATGTTTTGGTTTCTGACGAAAGTTAGAGGATCGAGCAGTAACGAATCAACCGATTTACCAACAAGAGCAATCCACGTAACTATTTAAACTAGGAGGATGCACATGTATAGACTACTTTCCGTAGAAGAATCAGTAGCTACACGGAATTTAGAGTTGGAAAATTTAGATACAGCTACAATTGATTTATGTTTTGATGATTCTGCGGTTACTAGTTTTAAAAATTTTGATTTTATGCAAATAAATGAAGTATATGATTGTAAAATTTTTCTTTTTGGTGGACAAGATGATAGTGGTGAAAAATTTCAATATATTAATGATGTTTCAATCGGCAGAACAGTTTTATCAGAAGTTGCAAACGAAAAAGGAGATGTTTACTATATCAATAAAATTTCTGCAAGCAAGTCCATTAGTAAACAAAAAAAGTTAAGCTACAAATATAGTCGAAAAGATCTTATTCAGGTGAATGCTATTATTCATCCCGATTTCGAATAATACTATATTAAAATATTTTTTAACTGATTTCTCTCATAATGAAAGACAACAATAACTCTCCTCATCCGCACCTCTCCAACATAGATTTTCAGTATAAGCTATGCTAAACTAGCAAAGACGAAAAAAGTGGAGGAATGAATGAATGTTTACGAATGAAATGAAAATAATGTTATATGTCGATGACGTCGAAAAAAATGCTACGTTTTGGCAGCAGATTGGTTTTGTGGAATTAGATCGTCAAGAGATGGATGGTACGTTGATTATTGAGATTGCGCAATCGAAAGATGCTGATACAGCGTTTGTCTTATATGATCGTGAATTCATTGAACAGCATTCACCAGGAACTGCTAGTGGCGCACCTTCATTGATGTTCTATAGTGAAGGGATTTTTGATCTATACAAAAAGATGCAAGAATTAGAAGTGACATTAGGTGATTTGGTTCAACTAGGGGAAGAATATGTCTTTAATTTTGCAGACCCTGATGGCAATTACTTTGCTGTGACTGGAAAATAAAGTAGTAAGAATGAAGTGAGGACTCCGGCTGGAAATTTCAGTCGGATTTTTTGTGACCTTAGAAATATAATTACAATAATTATTTTATGTAAACTGCCTCTTGCGCATAAATACACAAGCAGAAAAATCGTCATTTTATTTAGACTTCTTTATACTATTATGGAATGAATTGTAGGAAGGAAGTAACTAAATGGATTACCAAGTACTATTATATTATAAATATACAACGATCACTGATCCTGAACTTTTTGCGAAGGAGCATCTTGCTTTTTGTAAATCTTTGAATTTGAAAGGTCGTATTCTTGTCGCAGAAGAAGGAATCAACGGCACGGTTTCTGGAACGATTGCAGAGACTGAGGCATACATGGAAGCGATGCTAGCAGATGAACGTTTTGCGGATACATTCTTCAAAATCGATCCTAGCGAGGGGCATGCGTTCAAAAAAATGTTCGTTCGTGCGCGTCCTGAACTGGTTTCGTTAAAACTAGAAGATGATATTGATCCGAAAGAAATGACAGGGGCTTATTTGTCACCGAAAGAATTTAAAGAAGTGATTCTGGATGAAGATACTGTTGTCATCGATGCACGGAATGATTATGAATATGATCTTGGTCATTTTAGAGGGGCGGTTCGTCCGGATATTCGTAGTTTTAGAGAACTGCCACAATGGATTCGCGATCATAAAGAAGAATTCATGGAAAAACGTGTCGTGACTTACTGTACAGGTGGGATTCGCTGTGAAAAATTCTCTGGTTGGTTAGTGAGAGAAGGATTCAAGGACGTAGGTCAGTTACATGGTGGTATTGCGACATATGGTAAAGATCCAGAGGTCCAAGGGGAACTATGGGATGGCAAAATGTACGTTTTTGATGAGCGTATCGCGGTCGACATCAACCACGTTGATAAGCAGATTGTTGGTAAGGACTGGTTTGATGGTACGCCATGTGAACGTTACATCAACTGTGCAAATCCAGAATGTAACCGTCAAATGTTAGCATCCGTTGAAAACGAAGAAAAACATTTAGGCTCATGTTCCGTAGCATGTGCAAAACATCCACATAATCGCTATGTCAAAGAAAGAAATCTTTCTACAGAAGAAATCGATGCACAATTAGCAGTGTTTGCTTAATTCGTTTTTTTTAAAACTTAAAATAGAAGGTTAGCGACCATAAAATAAAATGAGAGTCATGAAATTTGTTTTGCAAATTTTCGTGGCTCTCATTTTAGCCTGAAATCAAGCGGTTGTTCCTTTAGCAAAGCGAAAAATGTTGCTACCTTTGAGGGAGAAATTGAGCTATAATCAAATGAAAAGGTGGTGTTATCATGAATCAACCATTTGTTTATGCAATCGGTGATGTCCATGGAAGTTATGATCTTTTTCAAAAATTACTGACATACTACGATCCACGTATCCATCAATTAGTGTTGATTGGTGATCTAAATGATCGCGGGCCAAAAACAAAAGATTGCTTGTTGTTAGGCATGAAGTTAGCAAAAGAGACGGGTGCGGTCTATTTGCGAGGAAACCATGAAGAATATTTCTTACAATTTCTCCAAGACCCTGAAGATTGGTATCCATCTTATTTACGAAACGGTGGAAGAGAAACAATGGAGAGTCTCTTGCATCCAGGTGCAGCAGAAGAGTATTCACCGACGGAGATCGCGATGATGATCCGTTCAAGATATTCAGAACTAGTTGATTTTTTATGCAATTTACCTTTATATTACGAATGGAAAGATTATCTTTTTGTTCATGCAGGTGTTGATTTAACAAAAAAAGATTGGCGAAAGACAAGTCCTAGTGATTTTTTATGGATCAGGGAACCTTTTCATGAGCGAAAGAATTTGACTGGTAAGACGATCGTATTTGGTCATACGATCACTCCATTGCTCCATGGGGATATGCAGACGACCGATTTATGGATACGAGATCAGAAAATAGGGATCGATGGGGGAGCTGTTTTTGGTGGCTCGATGCACGGTGTTGTTTTTGATCAAACTGGAATCATCCAAGATATCGAGTATCAAAACAATCAAGGTCCATGGCAACCTCGTTATTGACAGAAAAGGGCTGGAGAGCATTCTTATCCAGGCCTTTTTAGTTACATTTAGAAATACGAGATTCTATGATAAAATAGACCAGAATGACTTTTTTCGATTCTTGCTATTTATAAGTATAACCGAGAGCAAGTTTCGATTTTGACTTAGAAAAGAGGCTATGTAATGACAGACAAAATAAATCCAACGATTCTAGATCTTGTAAAAAAAGAATTGGCAGATTATCAAGCAAAGCAGTTAACGACTGTTTTAAATTTATTAGCAGAAGGCAACACGGTACCATTTATTGCCCGTTACCGCAAAGAAATGACCGGAAGTTTAGACGAAGTACAAATTCGTGAAATCGAAGAGCGCTATGCTTATTTGGAAAATCTTGAGAAACGTAAAACAGAAGTTTTGCGTCTGATCGATGAACAAGGGAAATTGACGCCAGAATTACAACAAAGTATTACGCAATCAGTGAAGATGCAGCAAGTAGAAGACTTGTATCGTCCTTACAAACAAAAACGAAGAACGAAAGCAACGATTGCCAAAGAAAAAGGCTTAGAACCGTTAGCCACTTGGTTATTGACGCTTACGTCGGCGGAGGTTTTTGCTGAAGCAGCGAAATACGTCACTGAGGAAGTCCCTACGCCGGAAGAAGCATTGCAGGGCGCACACGAAATCATTGCGGAGCAAGTCAGTGACAATGCAAAATTCAGGACATGGGTCCGTTCATATACGTACAACAAGGGTCTTTACGAAAGTACGGTCAAAAACAAAGAAAATGACGAAAAAGGCGTATACGAAATGTATTACGAGTTTTCTGAACCTATCCATAAAATCGTTTCGCATCGGATCTTAGCTACTAATCGCGGGGAAAAAGAAGAAGTATTGAAAGTCAGTTTAACGGTTGATGAAGCTGCAATTTTGACTTACTTGGAAAAACAATTGATTCATGATACAACTTCCCCTTCTGCTAGCTATGTTCGTTTAGCGATCCAAGATAGTTATAAGCGATTCATCCAGCCAGCGATTGAAAGAGAAGTTCGTAATGAGTTGACCGAAAAAGCCGATGAACAAGCAATCGCTATATTTGGTGAAAATTTACGTAACTTGTTGTTACAACCTCCTTTGAAAGGAAAAGTTGTCTTAGGCTTTGACCCGGCTTATCGTACAGGTTGCAAATTAGCAGTCGTTGACGCGACAGGTAAAGTGTTGGCGATCGAAGTGATCTATCCGCATAAACCAGCTAATCAAGCAAAAAGAGCCGAAGCAGGGCCTGCATTTGTAAAATTGATCGATCAGTATCAAGTGGATATGGTTGCGATCGGTAATGGTACTGCTAGTCGTGAATCGGAGTTGTTTGTTGCGGAACAATTGAAGCTAGCCAAACATCAAGCTTTTTATGCGATCGTCAATGAAGCAGGCGCTTCTGTCTATTCTGCGAGTGATATTGCTCGGAAAGAATTTCCAGAGTTACAAGTAGAAGAGCGTAGTGCTGTATCGATTGCAAGAAGACTACAAGATCCATTGGCAGAATTAGTGAAAATCGATCCTAAAGCAGTCGGAGTCGGACAATATCAACATGATGTTTCTCAAAAAAGATTAGCTGAACAGTTGGACTTTGTTGTTGAAACAGCTGTCAACCAAGTAGGGGTGGATGTCAATACGGCTAGCCCTCAGTTATTGCAGCATATTTCTGGACTTAACAAGACGACTGCACAAAATATCGTAACTTATCGTGAAGAGCAAGGGGCTTTTGCTTCTCGGGTGCAATTGAAGAAGGTCCCACGTTTAGGACCAAAAGCATATGAACAAGCCATTGGTTTCTTGCGTGTGCCTGGTGGCAAAAACGTGCTTGATAATACCGCGATCCATCCAGAAAGCTATCCAGTAGCAAAAGAAATCTTAAAGGCGAATCAACTATCTGAAAAAGATTTAGGAAGTAAAGAAGCCATCGAAAAATTAAGTCAGCTTTCACCGCAACACTTAGTGAAACAAGTACCGGTCGGTGAAGAAACGTTGAAAGATATTTTAGAAGGCTTGACTCAGCCAGGAAGAGATATGCGGGATGAAATGCCTGCACCGCTATTGCGTTCGGATGTATTGAGTATGGAAGATTTGAAGCCGGGTATGGAATTAAAAGGAACGGTTCGGAATGTGATCGATTTTGGCGCATTTGTTGATATCGGTGTGAAACAAGATGGTTTAGTCCATATCTCCAAATTAAGCAATAAGTTTGTCAAACATCCAACTGATGTCGTTTCGGTCGGGGATGTAGTGACTGTGTGGATCGAACAAGTGGACACGAACAAAGGGCGTATCAGCTTGACGATGCTCTCACCTTACGAGGAAAAAGCGTGACGCAAGAAGAATTACAGCAGTTGGTCGAAGAAGTTTCGTTGACCAGCTTCAATCGTCCGTTCAGTCATGAAGCAAAGTTCAATCAGCGGTTGAAAACAACGGGTGGCAGATATCATTTGAGCGATCATCACTTGGATTTTAATCCGACGATGTTTGCGGCAACCAATCAAGAAACGATTATCGGGATCATCAAACACGAGCTGTGCCATTACCATCTCCACTTGACCGGAAAAGGCTACCGTCATCGTGATGCGGATTTCAAACAGTTATTGGCAATGACCGGTGGGTTGCGCTATGCACCAGCAACCCCTCCAAACCGAAGACAAAAAATTGAAAGCTATCAATGTCAACGTTGTGCCAATTGGATCTATCGTAAAAGAAAAATCAATACAGATCGCTATTTATGTGGACGTTGCAGAGGACGTTTGGTATGGAAAGAAACCACGTATTCGAATGTTGAGTAATGCATGAGGAGTGAGAGAAATGACAGATGAACAAGCAAGAAACGCTGACTGGAATCGTTTATTGGCTTTTTTAGCAGAAGCTGATCCACAGAACTATTCGGAATTAAAAGCCCCAATGCTGATTTTAGCTGGGAACTGTTTACCTGTATTAGCAGATGAAGCGGCAAAGGCTTATTTGAACCAGCAAATTGACCAAATCGTTTTAGTCGGTGGGATCGGACATGCGACGAAGTATCTCTATCGAAATTTCGAGAAACAAGGGTATGATTTTGAACAAGGATTAAGCGAAAGTGAACTTTGTGCCAAGTATCTTATTGAAAAATATCAGTTACCTGAAGAAGCCATGCTATTAGAAACGAAATCGACAAATAGTGGTGAAAATGCTTTGTTTTCCTATGAGTTGTTAAGCAAACTTGGCTCTTTACCTGAGCGGATCTTGTTGATGAATGATCCTACTTTGCAACGACGGACAAAGGCAACTTTTGAGAAAGAATGGGGCAAGACATCGGTAGATTTTTATAATTATGTGCCGATTCTTCCTCAAGTGACAGAAAGTACCAAGGGATTCAGTTTCTCTGATCAAAGACTAAATGACTTATGGCCTGCTGATTATTTTCAAGCATTGGTATTAGGAGAAATGGTTCGTTTGAAAGATGATGCCCAAGGATATGGTCCCAATGGGAAAGGGTTTATCGGTCATGTCGATATCCCAGATGAAGTGTGGTCTGCTTATTTACGTTTGATTGCGATCAATGAAAAAGCGTCGCTCCAAAGGTGATAGGAAAGCTGATAGTTAAGTAATAGAGGGTCATCCGAATAAATTTGGTTGAAATTTTTTATCGTTTATAAGATAATGGGTTTCGTGTTGAATGTATGAATAAAATAATGGATGATAGTTAAGAGAAGAGGATTCAAATGAAAAATCAAGAAAACTTGTACCACTTTGTTGGTATTAAAGGCTCAGGAATGAGCTCGTTGGCACTTGTATTACATGAAAAAGGGTTAGATGTTCAAGGATCAGATATTGAAAAATATTTCTTTACTCAAAGAGATTTAGAAAAAGCCAATATTCCGATCTTGCCGTTTAATGCAGAAAACGTGAAACCAGGAATGATCGTAATCGCGGGCAATGCATTTCCAGATTCGCATGAAGAGATCCAACGAGCAAAAGAGCTTGGGTTAGAAGTGATCCGTTACCATGATTTTATTGCCGATTTTATCCAAAATTATACTAGTATCGCTGTCACTGGTTCCCACGGGAAAACAAGTACGACAGGTTTATTATCTCATGTATTGACAGGTATTCGTCCCACAAGTTATTTGATTGGTGACGGTACTGGCCATGGTGATCCAGAGGCAGAATTCTTTGCTTTTGAAGCATGTGAATATCGTCGTCACTTTTTGGCTTACTCACCTGACTATGTGATCATGACGAATATCGATTTTGATCATCCTGACTATTACACAAGTATCGATGATGTTTTCTCTGCTTTCCAAACGATGGCAAAACAAGTGAAGAAAGCGATCTTTGCTTACGGAGATGACGACTATTTACGAAAATTAGAAGCAGATGTGCCAATTTATTATTATGGTATGAATGAAGATGACGATATCCAAGCAAGAAATATTGAACGTACGACCACTGGTTCAGCATTTGATGTGTTCCATGGGGATGAATTTGTTGGCCACTTTACAGTTCCAGCATTTGGAAAACACAATATCTTAAATGCTCTTGGTGTCATTGCTGTTGCTTACTTTGAAAAATTAGATGTCAAAGAAGTGGCGGATGAAATGTTGACATTTCCTGGTGTGAAACGCCGTTTTAGTGAAAAACTCGTGGCTGACATGACAGTCGTTGATGATTATGCTCACCATCCAGCTGAAATCAAAGCAACGATCGATGGCGCGCGTCAAAAATATCCAGATAAACAAATCATTGCGGTCTTCCAACCACATACATTTACTCGTACGATTGCCTTGATGGATGAGTTTGCGGAAGCGTTAGATTTAGCGGATGAAGTATATCTATGTGATATCTTTGGTTCTGCCCGTGAAGAACAAGGGGACGTTAAGATCGAAGACTTAGGTGCAAAAATCAATAAAGGCGGTCAAGTAATCAAAGAAGACAATGTTTCGCCATTGCTAGACTATCATGAAGCAGTCATTATTTTTATGGGTGCTGGCGATGTTCAAAAATTTGAACAAGCTTACGAAAAATTGTTGAGCAGTACGACGAAAAACGTTCTTTGATCATTTAACGGAAAAAGAATTTAGTGCCAAAGAGGTTGTCTTGTGACGGCCTCTTTTTGCGTTTAGTTGCGGATGATTTTTTCTCAAAGCTCGTCTGTTTCTTTTTTAGTTATTGAATCTATCTGGTGTAGTTAAAAAATCTTAAAATATCCAGACAAAATACGACCGGTTTTTGTTCAATTGTGGTATAGTTCTCGATAAATAACGTATGGCAATTCATGCGCTGACTTACATAAGTGAAAGACATAAGCATGTTCTGTAACTTGCGTTTTTTGTATGATTTGGTACAATTGGTACGAATGAATAAATAAACTGGAGGGTTTAAACTTGAACATAAGTAAACCGCGTAAATTAGGAAAAACAATCAATGAGATCGAGGAAGGTGACTCGTTATCTTTAACAGAATCAATCGAAGATAACCAGTTATTATTGTATTTAGGATTAACAAATGATGCCAACCCTTTATATATCCAACATGATTTTGCACAGAAAACGGAATATCATCAACCAATCGTTCCATCTGTGATGTTAATGGGAATCATTACAAGTGCAGTGTCTAAACACTTGCCTGGTCCAGGTTCTCATGTGGTGAATTTTTCAGCTAATTTTGTCGAGCCGGTTTTTCATTATGAAACATTGACGTTTCAGTTTGAAGTCATTCGAGTGGATAAAATGAAAAATGTCGTGACTATTTCAGTGGAGGCAGCAAATACACAAGACAACCGTGTGTTAGATGCCGTAGTCATGGTCCAACCACCAGAATTAGAGCAAGAACCAACTCTTGAAAGTGAAGGTGAATAATATGAACAATCAAATTATTTCAAATAGTATCAACCGCTTTTATGCGAAAGTCTACGGATTTTTAGGAATCGGTCTAGCGTTAAGTGCGCTTACTTCTTATCTAGCAATCCAAGTCTTTCCGTATCAAGTAGCAAGCTTTATCAACAACTTCCCATTAGGTTTTATGGGATTATGGATCGTCCAAATCATTTTGGTGTTAGTTTTAGGCACGAAAGCTCAAAAAAATCCAAGCTTAGCCATTGGCGGATTCGTCGCATATTCCTTGCTGAACGGTCTCGTTTTAGCTGTCACTTTAGCTTTTTATGACATTGGAACGATCACGACTGCTTTTATCTCAGCAACAGGGATGTTTATTGGGATGTCAGCGATCGGGATGTTTACGAAAAAAGATTTGACAGGTGTTGGTCGTGCGGGAATGGCAGCATTGATCGGTGTGATCATCGCGATGGTCTTGAATGTCTTTATCTTGAGAAGTAGTGCAGTTGAACTGTTTATCTCATTACTACTTGTAGTGATTTTTGCAGGGATCACAGCTTACGACAATCAAAAGATCGGTAATGTTTATGTCCAATCAAATGGACAAGCAAATAGTGGCGTTGCCGTATTCTTAGCACTTCAACTATATCTTGATTTCATCAACTTGTTCTTAGCGTTCTTACGAATCTTTGGACGCAATAACTAAGCAATCAAGAAACATGGTGTAAGAGATAAAAATAGTGAATAACGAGAGAATCCACAGAGTTTGATGATCAAATTCTAGTGGGTTCTTTTTTTGTTCGATTAATGGTTTAGAAACCATTCTCAATTTTCTGTCTTCCGCCTTAGTGCTGACCGCTTTTCTCACAACCTTTCCCTTATCCGTTTTTTCTTTTCGCATTCTTAGGCATTCTTTGTTAGAATGAGAAAGAACTTTATAGTAAGGAGTTAAGCGGATGACAAAAAATAAATTATTACTCGTTGACGGAAATAGTGTGGCATTTCGTGCATTCTTTGCGCTGCACAATTCGTTGGAACGTTTTAAAAATCGTAATGGGTTACACACAAACGCTATTTATGCCTTTCATAATATGTTTGAGAACGTCATGCAAAAAGAGCAGCCGACGCATGTTTTGGTTGCTTTTGATGCAGGGAAAACGACATTTCGAACAGAGATGTATGCAGAATACAAAGGTGGACGTTCAAAAACACCGGGAGAATTTAAAGAACAAATGCCTTATATCCGTGAACTTTTAACAGGACTAGGCGTGAAATATTACGAGCTGCCAAACTATGAGGCGGATGATATCATCGGGACCTTAGCAGAAAAAGTAGATAAAGAAAAATTTGATGTGGTTGTCTTATCAGGTGACCGAGATTTGACACAGCTGGCATCAAAAGAAATCAAAGTCGATATCACAGTGAAAGGTGTAAGTGACATTGAAAGCTATACGCCAGAACACGTAGCAGAAAAATATAATGGACTTACACCAAATCAAATCATCGATATGAAAGGGTTAGCAGGTGATGCGTCAGATAATATCCCTGGTGTAACTAAAATCGGTGAAAAAACAGCAATCAAGCTGTTGAACCAATATGGCTCAATTGAAGGGATCTATGAGCATATCGACGAAATGAAACAAAGCAAGATGAAAGAAAATCTGATCAATGATAAAGAGCAAGCTTTCTTATCTAAAAAATTAGCAACGATCGATACCGATGCACCTGTGGAAGTCGATATTGACTCTCTTGCATACCAAGGGAAAGATTTGGAAAAGTTAGTGCCTTTCTTCAAAGAAATGGATTTCAAACAATTCCTTGCTAAATTAGATGTTGTCGAAGAACAAGCAGAAATGAAAGATATTTTATTTGAAGTCGTCCATGAATATGATGAAAGCATGTTCCAGACGAATATGGCTTTATATGTCGAAATGATGGGAGATAACTACCACACAGAAGACATCGTTGGTGTTGCTTGGGGAACATCAGAAAAAATCTATGTCACAAATGACTTAGCGATTTTTGAAAATGAAGCATTTCTTTCATGGGTCGGGGATAAGACGCGTTTGAAAAATGTCTATGATGCGAAACGTACGTATGTAGCATTGAACCGCTATGCGACCAAATTACAAGGAATCGACTTCGATGTCTTATTAGGTGCTTACTTATTGGATACCAATGAGAAAAGTGACGACATTGAAGGTGTTGCTACGCATTATGGCTATCATGATATCCAATCGGATGAAGCGATCTACGGAAAAGGCGCGAAGAAAGGATTGCCAGAAGATGAAGAAGTTTTCTTTGCTCACTTAGCACGGAAAGTTTCAGCAATCAATGGGTTGACTCCTAAACTAAGCCAAGAACTTGCAGAAAAAAATCAAGAGGATCTTTTCCGCAAAATGGAATTGCCTTTGTCGATTATTTTAGCTGAAATGGAGATCAGCGGGATCAAAGTGGATGCCACACGTCTACAAGAAATGAAAATCGAATTTTCAGATCGTTTGCGAGAGATCGAGCAAAAAATCTATGAAGAAGCTGGCGAAGAGTTCAATCTGAACTCGCCAAAACAATTAGGTGTGATCCTGTTTGAAAAAATGGGTCTACCAGTGATCAAGAAAACGAAAACTGGCTATTCAACAGCTGTTGATGTCTTAGAACAATTACGTGAGCAAGCACCAATCGTGGATGATATTTTGATCTATCGCCAAATCGCTAAAATCCAATCGACCTATGTCGAAGGCTTGTTGAAAGTGATCCAATCGGACGGCAAAGTCCATACTCGTTACGTTCAGACATTGACACAGACAGGTCGTTTGAGTTCGGTCGATCCTAACTTGCAAAATATTCCGATCCGTTTGGATGAAGGGCGTAAGATCCGTCAAGCCTTTGTTCCGCGAGATAAAGATTGGTTGATCTATTCTTCTGACTATTCACAGATCGAATTACGTGTGTTGGCGCATATCTCAGATGATGAGCATCTAAAAGCTGCCTTTTTAGAAGGGCAAGATATCCACTCAAGTACTGCCATGCGTGTATTTGGGATTGAAAAAGCAGAAGATGTGACACCAAATATGCGTCGTCAGGCAAAAGCAGTCAACTTTGGTATCGTTTATGGGATCTCTGATTATGGTTTATCGCAGAATCTAGGAATCACTCGTAAAGCAGCACAACAATACATCGATACTTATTTTGAAAAGTATCCTGGTGTGAAAGAATATATGGAACGAATCGTTCGTGAAGCGAAAGATCAAGGTTTCGTGGAAACTTTATATCATCGCCGTCGTTATTTGCCGGATATCAATTCAAGAAACTATAACATTCGTTCATTTGCGGAACGTACAGCGATCAACACGCCGATTCAAGGAAGTGCGGCGGATATCTTGAAAATCGCCATGATCGAATTGGACAAACGTTTGAAAGAATCGAACCTCCAAGCGACGATGTTACTTCAAGTACACGATGAACTAGTATTTGAAGTGCCAGAGAGTGAATTGGAAATGTTAGATAAATTAGTGAGTGAAGTAATGGAACAGGCAGTTACCTTACATGTCCCATTGATTACAGATAGCAGCTGGGGCAAAACATGGTATGAAGCCAAATAATTCTTTACTGTTATACCGATAAACAAACAACGAGGGAAGCTCTTTGGTCGGTTTCGTTCGATTTAAGAGCTTCTTTTTTCGATGAAAAAAGAACGTGGGAGTTCAATCAAATAAGTAAAAATTGCAGGTGAGAAAAAGCATGCCCGAATTACCAGAAGTTGAAACGGTCCGCAAAGGATTAGAGAAATTAGTGAAAAACAAAAAAATCAAAAACGTCCAAGTGTTGTGGCCGAGAATCATTGAACAACCAGAGGTACCGATTTTTGAAGCAACCTTAGTTGGTGAAACTATCGAAGCAATCGGTCGTAGAGGGAAATTTTTGATTTTTCATTTAAGTCATTATGACATGATCTCTCATTTACGTATGGAAGGAAAGTATCAATACGTTGAAAACGATGAACCAATCGATAAACACACGCATGTGATTTTTTCTTTTGAAGATGGCAGCCAATTGCGTTACCACGATGTCCGGAAATTTGGTCGTATGACGATTGTGGAAAAAGGTGCGAGCAATACGTATAAAGGAATCTTGAAATTAGGTCCAGAACCTTTACCAGATTTATTTTTATTGAAAGATTTCACTTTAGGTCTACAAAAATCACATAAAGCCATTAAACCATTATTACTTGATCAAAAACTTGTTACTGGTCTTGGAAATATCTATGTAGATGAAGCGTTATGGGAAGCGAAGATCCACCCAGAACAACCCGCAGATTCTTTACGTCCTAAAGAAATCAAGCTGCTTCGTCAAGCAATCATCGATGTGTTATCTCGAGCAGTTGAAGCTGGTGGCACAACGATCCGAAGTTATCTCAATGCGTTAGGAGAATCCGGTAGTTTTCAAGTAGCGTTACATGTTTATGGTCAAACAGGCGAGTTGTGTGTGCGTTGTCAAACACCAATCGTGAAAACGAAAGTTGCGCAAAGGGGGACGCACTATTGTCCAACATGTCAGAAACTAAGAATACCCAAGTAGGATTTGTGTTAGGGTTGACCGGTGGGATCGCAACGGGTAAAAGTACTGCGGCGGCTGTATTTCAGCAATATGGTTTTCCGGTGATCGATGCAGATCAAGTGGCAAGAGAAGTCGTTGAACCAGATACACCTGGACTCCAGGCGCTGGTTCAAGCTTTTGGAAAAGAAATACTGCAAAAGGATGGTCAATTAGATCGGCAAAAACTTGGCCAATTGATTTTTGGTTCTGTGACCGCTCGTGAGCAATTGAATCAAGTATTGGATCCATTTATCCGCGGGAAAATCACTGAAGAAATCGTGAAGAACAAAGCAACACATCCGTTGGTGGTAGTTGATATTCCATTATTATTTGAGGGACATTATGATGCTCAAATGGATGCTGTTGCAGTCGTTTATATTCCCGAATCCCAACAAATCGACCGATTGATGGCACGGAATCAACTAACGAAGCAAGAAGCGGAACAACGGGTCAAAAGTCAATTATCCATTGAGGAAAAGAAACGTCGCGCAGATATTGTATTCGATAATCGTCAAACAAAAGAAGATTTATCGGACGAAATCAAAAAATGGTTGTCGTTTAATCGCTTTCTTTGAGTAAATTGCAACATTTTGCTATGCTATTTATATAAAAGAAAGAGGGGGAGATGATACGATGGGTACATTCAAAAACCAAAAAGACAAGGTAGTAGGTTCTGCGAAAGAAAAAATTGGCGAGATTTTCCATAAAGAAGACTTGCTGGAAAAAGGACAGATCCAAGCGGAAGAAGGGAAGATCCGTGAAGATGAGTACCGTGCTAGAATTGCTGAATTAGAAGATCAACATGCTGAAAAAGAGTCAAAACGACAAGATTTGACTAAAGAACGTCAAGATCCTGAAGAAATTCGTAAAGAAAACCAAGACCCCCAAATGGATCATCGCTCAACAGAACAAAAGATCGAAGAAGAGCGTATGAAACGATACACCGGCATTGAAGAAAAGCTGTAAAGCTTTTTAGACGTCAAAATGACACAGAAAATCAAGAAGAAAAGAAACAGACTGGTCAGACTATGACCAGTCTGTTTTCGTTTGTCTACAAGAAAACACAGCAAATCTTTCACATCATGCGTTTTTTTGACTAGGACAGTCGCATTGTGGAATTGTTTCATGTTATACTAAAAGCAGTAATAAGAAAACGTTTATTACGATCCACATGATCTTTTCTTAGAGACTCCGTGGATGAAAAAATCAACAGATACTCAGCAATGAGGTTGTGAAAAGTACATTGACCTGAGCAGTAAGATAAAAATTGAAAAAATTCTTTTCATATTTTATAATTTTTAAGCTTAGTGTTGCAACTCAGCGTTTTGAACACCATAGATTCTTTCTGGTGTGACGAGTTGACTGATGTACCAACTTCATCTGATTCAAACAAATAAGCGATCAAATTACACCAAGAGAGGTGAAAATTACGATGAGATGTCCAAGATGTCAACACAACAATTCAAGAGTGATCGATAGTCGCCAAGCGGACGATGGTCGAGCAATAAGAAGACGCCGCGAGTGCGAAAAATGTTCCTTCCGCTTTACTACCTTTGAACGAATCGAAGCGGCACCACTATTGGTCATCAAGAAAAATGGTGAACGTGAAGAATTTAATCGTGATAAGATTTTACGAGGCCTGATCCGTTCGGCTGAAAAACGGCCTGTTGCGATGGAGCAAATGGAACAAATCGTCAACCATGTAGAAAATCGAGTAAGAAGTCTTGGCGAAAATGAAGTTTCAACGAATCTGATTGGCGAATATGTCATGGAAGATTTAGTAAACTTAGATGAAATTGCCTATATTCGTTTTGCAAGTGTGTATCGTCAGTTCAAAGATATGTCTGTCTTTTTAAAAGAACTGCAAGACATTGTCGATAAAGCAAAAGATACAAGCAAGAACGAAAATGACGCGTAATTAATAAAGGAGGGTGTATTCCTTGGAAAATGCGTGGAAAGAATTACAACCGAAAAATATTTACCAAGGAAGAAAAAGCAGTCCTTTGAAAGAAGAAGGAAAGTCTGCCTTGTTATCCCTTTACCAACCTTTGATCGGCGGAGAAGCGTTGAGTCTGTACTTGACGTTATACTCTGAGATCTCGTTAGAAACTGGGACAGGTCCAGAAAGCTTACATGCTGATCTATTGAGCAGTTTGAGTTGTGGCTTACCACAATTTTATGAAGCACGAAAGAAATTAGAAGGAATCGGTCTTTTAGAAGTTTATTTCAAAAACGATGAAAGCTTAGGCAGTTGTTTTCTTTATGAGCTGTTAGAACCGATGGATGTGACCGCCTTTTTCAACGATACGTTACTTTCTTTTTTACTTTTAGAAAAAGTCGGTGAACGTCGTTTTAGCCAATTGACCAAGTTATTCGAACCAAAAAATCTTTCGCATGAAGGGTATCAAAAAGTCACTAAAAAGTTTTTAGACGTGTATCGGTTCAATGAAACAGTCTATGCAGCAAATCAAGAACAAGTGGAATCGATCCAACAAAGATTCACACCAAGTGAAACAAAAACACTGATTGAAGAGTCTAGCTCGTTTGACTGGACGTTTTTGACTGATTGGTTGAAGAAACAACACATCAACCAATTGAAAGAAGAAGTCCTTAAACAAGTCAAAATGTATCAGCAGCTCTATGGTTTTGATGAGCTGACTTTAGGAGAACTGATTTTACAGTCCTTTGATTTTACAACAGAAGAAGTGTCTTTAAAAGAACTCCAAAGAATCGTCTTAGTACGCCAGCAACAACAACGTACATCACAGCAAGCAGACAGCACCTTAGATCCGGAGGAACCGCCTGAAATGAGTACGGCAGTCAATCAAGCTTTACCTAGTGCGGCACAACAATTGATCCAAGTGGCACGACAAACCCCACCAATGCGTTATCTCGAAGCGATAAAAAAAGAAAAAGGCGGGTACGTCTCTAAACAAGAAAATTGGCTGTTGCAAGATCTAGTTTCACAATCCGGTTTATCTAGCGGTGTTATCAATATTTTGATCAACTACGTATTAGTCATCAAGAATCATGCAAGCTTAAATGCGAGCTTTGTCAATACGATTGCGAATGAGTGGGCGCAAAAAAAGATCAACACCCCTGAAGAAGCCATCGAACATCTTCATACCTTGAAGACAAAGGCGAAACAACCGAAGACGACCAAACAAAACAATTCCTCAAATTATCGACGCAATGTCCGAAGAGAAAAATTACCAGATTGGGTCAATCAACCGAAAGACGAAACACAAATCAGTACAGAGAAAAAAGCCGAGATCGATCGTCGCTTTAAAGAGTATCTGGCTAAAAAGGAAGGTGAGAGCTAATGGAAGATGTGGGAAAAGAACTGAAGAAAATCATCAGTAAACGCAACTACCAAGAAAAATATTCCGAGATGATTGCTGAAGTTTTGAATGATGCGGATGTTCAAGCCTTTCTGTCAGCCCATCAAGACCGATTGACTCAAGCAGATATCGAAAAAAGTTATGCCAAACTTTATGAATACGTACAGGAAAAAAGGAAATATCAAACAAACGATCCAACCATGATCGCTCCAGGATATGAACCTAAATTGACTTTGAATTTCCATTACGTCGATGTGACGTATGTACCGACAGAAGCACTTTTAGCTCGTCAAAAACAAGAAGAGATCAAGAGCCGTGTCAAAGCAATGGATATGCCAAAAGACATCCAGTCTGCTTCCTTTGAAAACTTCGAACGAACAGATGGACGTGGATATGCCAGCTTAGAAGCATTAGACTTTGTTGAACAATACTCAGCTGATCCTAAAAGCTTCCATAAGGGGTTATATTTGGTAGGTAGTTTTGGTATCGGGAAAACCTATCTTTTAGGCGCAACAGCAAAAGAATTGGCAATCAAAGGATTTACGACCACATTGGTTCATTTTCCAACGTTTGCAGTTGAAATGAAGCAAGCGATCGGCAAAGACCAAGTGGCGGAAAAATTGGATGCTGTGAAGAAATCACCGATTCTGATGATCGATGATATCGGAGCAGATGCAATGAGCAGTTGGATTCGTGATGAAGTTTTTGGCGTGATCCTACAATATCGCATGCAAGAACAATTACCAACTTTCTTTTCATCAAACTTCACGATGAACGAATTAGAACAGCATTTGACTGTGACACAACGTGGCGATGAAGAACCATTGAAAGCAAAACGGATCATGGAACGGATCCGCTATTTAACAAAAGAGATCGAAATGACAGGACGAAATCGCCGAAATGGCTAATGTCTCAATCGCTCATCGAAAAATACAGGTTGGAGTATCTACTCTACTGTCACTGATTTTCACCTTTTCAAATAAAATTTTCATAAAATGAACAAAGTTAAGATGAAACGAATCCATGGACTTGAAGAAATAACCGGATGGAATCATCAAAAACGAGTAACGCAAGAAATTACACGGAGGATATATGATGAAAGCTATTTTAACTGGTCTAGTTGCTGCCGGTCTCTTATTTACATTGACAGGCTGTGGTAACGAAGAAGGAAGTACAGGTTCAATCGATTCGATCAATGCAGAATCGACAGTGGAAACAGATAGTTCTACCGAACAAAAACAAAGTGTATTTACTGGTACGATCGAAAGCTTCGGTGAAGCTGAAGGTGATGTTTATCAAATCACCATCAAAGATGTAAAAGAAATAGAAGATCCAGCGAATATTGGTTCTTCATTCAGCAATGATGGCGTGATCTTGAATGCCTCAGTGGATCAAATCACTGATGGTGTCGATTCCTTGAAAGAAGGAGAAAAAGTCGAATTCAAATTAGTCGAAATGGCAGTTATGACAATGTCGATCCCGCCACAAGTTCCTGGGAATTCGATCATTGAAATCACTGTTCAATAATTAAGTAAAGAAATCGAACAACGTTTTTTTGATTGATGAATGAAAAAGACTGGGACAAATGCCCAGTTCTTTTTTCTATTAAACGTAAACTAGTGTTATGATAGGTGTTAGAAAAAAGTTGTCGAATAAAATAAGATAACAACTAGTAAGTTTATGCTTATAGACATGTTTTGGCTAAAGGCATAAAAATTGTTCATAGCCAAGCATTCAGTAGTTAAGGAGTGGAAAAATGAATCACACAGATTTATCGAAACGTCTTGAAACTGTCGGACGTTTCGTACCAGATGCTGCTCGTCTAGCAGATATCGGTTCAGATCATGCTTATTTGCCTGTTGCATTAATGCTAAAAGGTAAAATCGACTATGCGGTAGCCGGAGAAGTCGTTAAAGGACCTTTTGAATCAGCGAAACGACAAGTGATGAAAAATGGATTGGCAGATCGGATCGAGGTACGCTTAGCCGATGGATTAGATGCAATCGAAAAGAAAGATCAAATCAATGCGATCACGATTGCAGGAATGGGTGGTTCTCTGATTCGTGACATCTTGGAAGCTGGGCGAAAAAATCAGCGAATATCTGGTGAGGAACGTTTGATCTTACAGCCTAACATTGGGGAGAAAACCTTGCGAACATGGCTGAAAGAAAACAACTACCAAATTATTGCAGAAGAGATCCTCGAAGAAAATAAAAAAATCTATGAGGTCATCGTAGCAGAAAAGAAAGAGCAAACGATCGAGTATTCTGAAAAAGAATTGATGTTTGGACCACACTTACTCGCAGAGAAAAACGAAATATTTTTAGCAAAGTGGCAACGTGAGTTGAAACAACGTGAAGTGATCTTAGAGCAGTTAAAAAATGCGAGTGAAAAAAACAGACGGGAGACGATCCAGCAAGAAGTGGATTGGATCAAGGAGGTTTTATAGATATGGCCATCAAAGCGCAAGAGTTCATCAAAAAATTTGAAAGTTATTGTCCACAATGGTTAGCAGAAGACGGCGATCCTGTGGGGTTGCATATCGGTACTTTGGATAAACCAATCGAACGTGTCATGATGACATTAGACGTCCGTCCAGAAGTTGTTGCTGAAGCCATTGAGAAAAAAATCGATCTTTTGATTGCCAAGCATCCGCCAATCTTTCGACCAGTCAAACGCTTGATCACTGATTCTCCGCAAGAGAAAATGTATGCTGATTTGTTAAAGCATGATATTGCTGTTTATGCGGCACATACAAATATGGATATTATCGAAGATGGCTTAAATGATTGGTTTTGCGAAAAACTAGGACTTGACGTAACCGGCTATCTCGTCAAAACGCATGAACAAGGTTATAAAAAATTGATCAGCTATCTGCCAGTCGACGATGCCCCAAGTTTAAGAGCTGCTTTAGCCAAAGCAGGTGCAGGTGAACAAGGCGCATACGACAGTACAAGTTTTACTTCTGTCGGACAAGGTCGTTTCCGACCAAAAGCAGGGGCAAACCCAACAATTGGTGAAGTGGGCCGTCCCGAACAAGTCCAAGAAGCAAAAGTTGAAGTGATTTTTCCAGAATCAATTGAAAAAAATGTTTTAGAAGCGATGTTTGCAGCGCATCCTTACGAGGAACCAGCCTTTGATCTGTTCTCGATCGATGCCCCAGTCAAAACATGGGGACTTGGTCGTATTGGTGAATTACCGATGGAACAATCATTGGATGATTTTGCTGAACAGGTGAAAGAAGTCTTTCAACTAGACGGTTTACGTGTGGTTCGACCAACAAATCCGCAAAAAATGATCAAACGCGTGGCAATCTGTGGCGGTAGTGGGGAGAAATTTTATCCCGCAGCGCTAGCACAAGGCGCAGATGTCTATATTACGGGGGATATTTATTTCCATACCGCACAAGACATGCAAAGTGCCGGATTGGCGGCAATCGATCCTGGTCATTATATCGAATCATTATGCAAAGAAAAATTTGTTGAAAAGTTTGAGAGTTGGAAAAAAGAAGAGAATTGGCAGGTTGACTTTTTTGTTTCAGAAACATCAACCAATCCATTTGAATTTAAATAAAAGGAGAGTCATCTATGTACGAAAATCTATTACCACGTTTTTTAAGATACGTCAAAACGGAAACACAATCCGATCCAACAAGCAACACTACGCCATCTACTCAAACACAAGTAGAGTTTGCGCAAGTATTGAAAAAAGAATTAGAAGATCTAGGCTTATCTGATGTGACTTACAATGCTGACAACGGCTTTGTGATTGCTACATTGCCAAGTAATGTCGATCATGACGTGCGTTCGATCGGTTTTATTGCCCACATGGACACAGCTGATTTCAATGCGGTAGGTGTCAATCCGCAAATCATTGAAAACTATGACGGTGAGTCAACGATCGTGTTAGATAAAGAAGGTCGTTTCACATTGAATACCAAAGACTTTCCTAATTTAACAAATTATGATGGGCATACATTGATCACAACTGATGGCACGACTTTATTAGGTGCAGATGACAAAGCCGGGATTGCAGAAATCATGACAGCGATGGAGATCTTGCTTAAAAATCCTTCGATCCCTCACGGTGAGATCAAAGTTGCCTTTGGTCCAGATGAAGAAATCGGGGTGGGGGCAGATAAGTTTGACGTCGAGCAATTCAATGTGGACTTTGCATACACGATCGATGGCGGGCCATTAGGAGAATTACAGTATGAAACATTTAGTGCTGCACAAGCGAATATCACGATCCAAGGGAAAAATGTCCATCCTGGTACAGCGAAAAACACAATGATCAATGCCTTGCAATTGGCGATCGATTTTCATAATGAATTACCAGCAGATGAAGTACCTGAAAAAACTGAAGGGTACGAAGGATTCTTCCATTTGATGGCATTGACAGGCAGCCCTGAAGAAGCGAAGATGAGCTATATCATCCGTGACCACAAACGTGAGTCATTTGAAGCACGAAAAGCGATGATCACAAGTATCCAAGAAAAAATGAATCAACGATTTGATCAAGAACGTATCCAAGTAGACATGTATGATCAATATTACAATATGCGTGAAATCATTGAAAAAGATATGAGTATCGTTGATTTAGCTGAAAAAGCGATGATCGAATTGGAGATCAAGCCAGTGATCGAACCAGTACGCGGTGGAACAGATGGTTCAAAAATCTCTTATTTAGGGATTCCAACACCGAATTTATTTGCCGGTGGCGAAAACATGCATGGGCGTTTTGAATTTGTCTCACTACAAGTGATGGAAAAAGCGACTGATGTGATCGTTAAAATTGCAGAATTGAATACACAAGCGTAATCGCTCTGTTTTCAACAAATAAAAAAGAGTAAAATTCAAACAAACATTTGGGATTGTTGGTTGATTGCCAGACTAAGTTGGCATATGATTGAAACGAGGGGACTTCGGTCAGCACTCGTAACACTGTTCATTGGGGGAGGGTGAGTGTTTTTTGCATCCATCCCCCTTGTTTTTTGCAGGAAGTAGGAGGAATAAGTCGCATGAAAAAATTACTCGTGTTTTATAACAAAAGTTCAGGAAGTGACGAAGGGGAAGACTTAGCAAACTGGTTCAAAGACTATGTTGCTGAACATCGTCCAGAACTTGAGGTCTACTTAACTGAAACTGGACCATCGATCAAAGATGAAACATTGAGACAAAAAGCGAAAGAACATGCAGTAGATACATTGGTCATCATCGGTGGCGATGGCACCATCCACCATATCATTCAAGCGTTCCAAGATGAGTTAGACCAGTATCAAGTTGGTTTATTGCCAGGTGGAACGATCAATAACTTGGCGAAAGTGTTGGGCATTCCTTTTGAAAAAGAAGAAGCCGCAGCAGCGATGTTAGAAGAATCGATCCGTAAAATCGATTATGGGAAAGTAAATGATAAAGTAGTGATTTCTACTTTGACGATCGGTATATTAGCCGACACAGCCGTTTGGATCAGTCAAAAAGAAAAGCAAAAGTATGGTTCATGGATTTTTATCAAACGTTTCGTGAAATTATTATTGAAAAAGAAAAAATATCATTTAGATATCAAAACAGAAGAAGAGCATTGGCAAGGAAAGACACAATTACTAACGATCACGATGTCCAACTCAGTCGGAGGATTCACTCGTTTCGATGATTCCGCAGCGCCAGATGATGGCAAGTTCCACATTACCATCGTGCCTTCATTAGATTTTTTCCGTTTTGCTTTTTATTTACCTCGAATGATCAAAGGAAAAATCTATTCTGTTCCTGGTATCAAGTACATGACTGCAAGTCAAATCAATATCCAAGCACGAGAAAAGAAAGTAACGACTCGAACAGATGGCGATATCACAGACGACTTGCCGATCGAATTAAAAGTCATTCCAGAAGGTATTGCAATCTACGTACCAAAAGAAGAAAATCAATCGTTGGAGGAAAGCGATGGAAGTATTGATGTATAATCCCTTGTGGTTTTACTTGTTCATTGTCAATGTGTATCTTTTTGGCTTGATGGGGTATGATAAACGTCAGGCAAAAAAAGGCGCATGGCGTGTTCCTGAAAGTAATTTGTTGTTTGTCAGTTTGTTAGGCGGAGGTTTGGGTGGTCTGATCGCTCAGCGTGTATTTCGCCACAAAACCAAAAAAGTAAAGTTCACGGTCGTTTTCATACTAGGAATTATGATCGATCTCATCTTGATCTATTTTTTCCATTAAGGAGTCATACATGTCTACTAAAGGAACAAAAATCAAAATTATCATTAATCTATTATTAGTAACTACTATTCTTGCTATTATTTATTATTTGATCAATCAATCTTTTGCAGATATTTTTAAAGAGTTGCTTTCAACAAGTGTCCAAGTACTTCTGGCAATGTTTTTTTTCGGCACACTTTACCAAGTCGTTGAAGGGCGTTCGATCAAAGAGATCGCAAAACCTTTTTCTGACTCGTTCAGCACAAGCGATGGCTTCTGGACTTCTTGTTATATTGCCTTTTACCGAATCGTCTCTTTTGGGACTGGTACACTAATTTCAGAAATTTATTTTTACAATAAAAAAGGAATGAAATTTTCTCAAGGAGCGGGAGTCACTGCGCTGCATATGATCATGTATAAACTAGCAGTGATCACTTATGCGGTCATTGGCTTGATCGTTCAATTCTCCTTGTTCTACGAAAAAGCACCAAATATGATTTGGTTCATCATTGCAGGGATCATTTTAACGGCTTTGATCATCTTATTTCTAGTAACAATATCTGTGAGTTTGAATCTGCAAGTCTTTTTCGTCAAAGTCTCCAATCGGTTATTCAAAAGTGACCGCCTGCGAGGCTGGGTCGATACGTGCAACACGCAAATTTATTCTTTAAGAGAAACTGTACAAACGATCATTAAAGACCGCACTGCGCTGCTCAGGATCTATTGTTGGAACCTATTGAAACTACTATGTTGGTATGTCATGCCCTACCTTTTTCTAGTAGAAAATCATCCAACACTTGATTTTCTTTTGACATTTTCATTTATTAGCTTTGCAGTCGTCTTGTCAGGAGTGTTGCCTACACCCGCGGGCATTGGTTCGTTTGAGTTTGTTTATCTTTTACTGTTTCGTCCAGTGGTTGGAACAGTTGATGCGGTTTCTTCCTTATTGCTTTACCGATTTGGTTCGTTTATTTTACCGTTCATCTATGGTTTTTTCTATGTGATTGCAGAAAGACGGAACATCTTACGTCAAGAAATCAACGAAGTAAAGGCAGAAAAAAAGCGTGCAAAAGGAAAAATCTGATTTGCTTTTGATACTCATATACTTAGAATCCGGAAGAAAAAATCTTCCGGATTTTATTTGTTTTTAGTGAGTATAATCTTTGACCAAAACTGACCAAATGAGTATAATAAGCATGTAAAGGTTAAAGAAAACGAGACTTTAGACGGATTGATTCGGACTAGAGACAACGCTATAGTTGACTTTGACTAAACAACTTCTACCATAGGAGGAAAATATATGAATAGCGAAAAAATGACAACTACGCTCCAAGAAGCGATTGCAGAAGCACAACAAGTAGCAATGACAAGAAAACACCAAGAAATCGATATCGTCCATTTATGGAAGATTTTTTTACAGCCAAATCATTTTGGGCGTAATCTTTATACGGATGCAGGGATCGATGCAGACGCATTTGAACAAGAAATCGATCGAGTGTTAGATGAATACCCAACGGTTTCAGGTAGCAATGTCCAATATGGTCAAAACCTTAGCCAAAATCTTTTTCATTTATTGAACGAAGCCGATCAGTTGAGAGAAAGCTTTGGGGATGAATTCTTATCGACTGAAATCGTGCTTTTAGCTTTGATGAAATTAAAAAATTACCCCTTGACTGTTTATTTGACAAAACAAGGACTGAATGAAAAAGAATTACGTAAAAATATCGAAGACATGAGAGGAGGAGAGCGTGTGACCTCTAAAAACCAAGAAGAACAATATAAAGCGTTAGAAAAATATGGTGTCGATCTAGTGCAACAAGTCCGCAGCGGAAAAATGGACCCGATCATTGGTCGAGATGAAGAGATACGTGATGTGATCCGTATTTTATCACGTAAAACCAAAAATAATCCAGTGTTGATCGGAGAACCTGGTGTTGGTAAAACAGCAATCGTTGAAGGATTAGCCCAACGAATCGTACGTAAAGATGTACCTGAAAACTTAAAAGACAAAACGATTTTTTCTTTAGACATGGGCGCCTTGATCGCTGGAGCAAAATTCCGTGGAGAATTTGAAGAGCGGTTAAAAGCAGTCTTGAAAGAAGTCAAGAAAAGTGATGGGCGGATCATCTTATTTATCGATGAGATCCATAACATCGTGGGGGCAGGTAAAACAGAAGGCAGTATGGATGCCGGTAACTTACTAAAACCGATGTTAGCGCGCGGAGAACTTCATTTGATCGGCGCGACTACGTTAGATGAATACCGTCAATATATGGAAAAGGATAAAGCGTTAGAACGCCGATTCCAAAAAGTATTGGTCAAAGAGCCAACTGTCGAAGATACGATCAGCATTCTTCGAGGATTGAAAGAGCGCTTTGAGATCCACCATAGCGTCAATATCCATGACAATGCTTTGGTTGCGGCAGCTACACTTTCCGATCGTTATATCACCGATCGCTTTTTACCTGATAAAGCCATTGATTTGATCGATGAAGCAAGTGCTACGATCCGCGTGGAAATGAATTCCATGCCAACTGAATTGGACCAAGTTACTCGTCGGCTTATGCAGTTGGAGATCGAGGAAGCCGCTTTGAAAAAAGAATCTGATGATGCAAGTAAGAAACGTCTAAAAAATCTCCAAGAAGAGTTGGCAGATCTTCGAGAAGAAGCCAACGCGATGAAGATGCAGTGGGAAACAGAAAAAGAAGAAGTAAACACTGTTTCCTCAAAACGTGCAGAAATCGACAAAGCAAAACATGAGTTAGAAGATGCAGAAAACAATTATGATCTTGAACGTGCCGCTGTTTTACGCCATGGAACGATTCCACAATTAGAGAAAGAATTACAAGAATTAGAGGCAAAAACGAAAGACAGCGACATCAAGATGGTGCAAGAATCTGTTACTGAAAATGAAATTGCCCAAGTCGTTGGTCGTTTAACAGGGATTCCAGTGACGAAACTAGTGGAAGGTGAAAGAGAAAAACTGATCAAGTTGAACGAAACACTCCACAAACGTGTCATTGGCCAAGATGAGGCCGTAGATGCAGTCAGTGATGCGGTGATCCGCTCGCGCGCTGGGTTACAAGATCCTAACCGCCCATTAGGTTCTTTCCTTTTCTTAGGACCTACAGGTGTAGGGAAAACGGAATTAGCCAAAGCATTAGCAGAAAACTTATTTGATTCTGAAGACCATATGGTGCGGATCGATATGAGTGAATATATGGAAAA
Organism: Enterococcus sp. DIV1298c; assembly: GCF_017316315.1. Taxonomy (NCBI): domain Bacteria; kingdom Bacillati; phylum Bacillota; class Bacilli; order Lactobacillales; family Enterococcaceae; genus Enterococcus; species Enterococcus sp. DIV1298c. The sequence continues at coordinate 27,843 of NZ_JAFLWG010000039.1, forward strand.
ACATGCCGTCTCTCGTTTAGTCGGAGCGCCTCCAGGCTATATCGGCTATGAAGAAGGCGGACAGCTTACAGAAGCGGTGCGAAGAAATCCATATACGATCGTCTTGTTGGATGAAATCGAAAAAGCTCATCCAGATGTCTTTAATATTTTATTACAAGTACTGGACGATGGCCGTTTAACTGATTCAAAAGGTCGTGTCGTTGACTTTAAAAACACGGTGATGATCATGACAAGTAACATTGGTTCACAATTGTTACTTGAAGGCGTCACAGCAGAAGGGACGATCCCAGAAGAAGTCGAAGAACAAGTGCGAACGATCCTACGTGGTCATTTCAAACCAGAATTCTTGAATCGAATCGATGATACAATTCTCTTTACGCCACTAAGTCTAAATAATGTCAAAGGAATCGTTGAAAAAATGGTCACTCATTTGGCTCACCGTTTAGAAAGCCAAGATATTCTCTTGGAAATCAGTGATGAAGCGAAAACGTGGATTGCCGAAAATGCGTATGAACCTGCTTATGGAGCTCGTCCATTGAAACGATTCATCACAAAAGAAGTCGAAACGCCATTGGCAAAAGAAATCGTAGCAGGCAAAATCATGCCAAAATCAAAAGTAACGATTACTTTGTTTGATAACCATTTAGCATTCGCAACAGAAAGTTTACCTGAAGAGGAATAACAGCAACTGTTCATCTAATTCTGTTGGTTGATGGAGTTGAACCCAGAACCTGTCAAAGCAGAGGACTATTCAAATAGTCTCTGCTTTGACAGGTCTTTTTTTTCGTCTATACTTAATAAACAATTGCTTAAATTTTCGTATGCTCCGACGAATTTAGAATAAGACGGAGAGAAAACCAAACACTAATCCTATGAATTACTGTATTCAAAACGGTAAAAGTAAGTGTTTTCATAAAACGTGAGAGAAGCTAAGATAGTAAATGTAGATGAGGTGATAGAGTGATGATCAATGAACGGGAAAAAGCAATCATTCAATATATTTTGATGAACCAACATACGACGATCACAAAAATAGCGAAACACATGAATTTATCAAACAAAACAGTTTCACAATCACTAAAATTGATCGATGAACTCTTTCGTGATACAACGATCGAACTAATCAGAAAACCACGAATCGGTGTTTCGATCATCGGTGATCCAACAGAGATTTTACGTGAGCTTGATACAACGACTGTGGCAACAGTTCCAGCTTCTAAAAAAGAGCGGATTCAATTCCTTTGTTTTGAACTCTTGAAAAAAAAGACCTATTTCACTCGCCAAGAACTACAAGATACATTATTCGTAAGTAAATCTACATTAGAAGGTGATATGAACCAAGTCCACGAGATTTTCCGTCATTTCAATGTCAGCATCGATCGTTTACCCGGTAAAGGTTCCTTTTTGAACTTATCGGAGCAAGAAAAGAGGCGCTTAGCATTTGATTTGATTTACTATTTTTGGGGGAGTAACTGGAAAATCACCAAAAAGAAACAGCTATATCTACACTCGATCCAAGGGATTCCTCCTTTCGTCAATGATTTTATTGACATGAACAACATCACATTGGTCGATACGTTGTTGCAAGAATATCTAAAAGACGCACGAACAAAGTTGAATGATACGACCTATCATTCATTGCTACTCCATCTGTTGATCATGATCGATCGAGTCAGAGAGGACAACTATTTAGAAACGGAAGAAGTGTATGGAAAAATAAGAGAAAATAAACCATTCGATTTATTTATTCTTAAACTGGAAAAAGCTTTTTCATTGACGTTACCTTCATCTGAAGTCCACTATATCCAATTACATTTGGAAGGCGATACATTACTTGAACAAACGACACAAATGAAAGAAGTGACGGACAAACGGATTCGACAACTGATCCATGAAAATGTAACCCTTTACAGTGAAAACATCCTTTTAGGGTTAGTCATGCACATCAAAGAAGCTGTCCTACGCATCCAAAAAGGACTGTTGATCCATAATCCATTTTTACAGGATGTGAAGAAAAACTTTCCAGCATCCTTTACGGAAGCAATCCAACTCGCGAATGCATTGAGCCAAACTTTCGCGATTAACGTACCAGAAGATGAAGTCGCTTTTATAGCTGTACACATCCAAGCAATGAAGGAACAAACTGAAGAAAAACAGCAAAAGAAAATCAGTGTCTTACTTGTTTGTAGCAGTGGGAAAGGAACATCGCAACTTTTAGCTGCTCGCATTCGTAGAAATTATGAAAAAATCGAGATTTCGCGGATTCTTTCGATCCAAGAGCTGATGCAGACATCGATCTATGAAGATCTAGTGATATCGACAGTCAACTTGAATCTGGATACGATCCCAACGATCAATGTTTCGCCTGTGCTGAACAAATTAGAACGTCAAAAAATTGAGTTGTTTCTAGAGAATGCACAAAAGAAACCTGAAAAATCAATGAATCACTTTGCAAACTTGATCAAAGAAGACTTGATCTTTTTGGGTCATTCATTTGCGGATTATCAAGAAGTGATCCAATTTATTGGGAAACAGTTGATCGAAAAAGGATATGCAGAAGAAGAAATCATTTCTTCCTCTTTAGAAAGAGAACAATTTTCTTTCACCTCTTTTGGCAAATTTGCAACACCACACGGGGCCCCTAAATATGTCAAAAAATCGGCAATCGTTTTTTTACGCTTGGCCAATGAATTGATGTGGGGAGAAACGAAAGTCAAATATTTATTTTTCATCTGTATCAAAGATGAAACAGCGCAAGAGCTTGAAGAAGTCTACGATACGATGCTGGAAATCATCGAATCTGGTGAAAAAAAATATTTATTAAAAGGAACAAAAACAGAGATCAAAAACTATTTGAAAGAGGAATTTTAATATGAGCATTGCAACTTTATTACCTTCTAATCATATTTTTCTAGATATGGAAAGTACCAACAAAGAAGCTTATATCCAGTCTGTGTTAGAAAGAGAACAACACTCAACAACAGGGATCGGCAATAACATTGCTATCCCACATGGGAAAAGTGAGGCAGTGATCGAACCATCAATCGTATTTGCTAGACTGAAACAGCCAATCGATTGGCAATCATTAGATGAAGAACCAGTTTCAGTTGTGATCTTATTGGCGATTCCAGAGTCACAAAAAGGCGATACACATTTAAGAATCTTATCTGAAATTGCGATGAAATTGATGGACGATGAGATTACTGCACAGCTAAAAACTGAAACAAATAAGGAACAAATCGCCAAACTATTGAGCGAATAAACAAACGAAAAGAGGAAAATAAGATGAAAAGAAAAATTATTGCAGTGACAGCTTGTGCTACAGGTGTCGCACATACGTACATGGCAGCCCAAGCTTTAAAGAAAGCAGCAGCAAAACGTGGCGATTTGATCAAAGTGGAAACACAAGGAGCGACAGGTATCGAAAATGAACTAACTGAAAAAGATTGCAACATTGGCGAAGTCGTTATTTTTGCAGTAGATACAAAAGTTAGAAACGAAGAGCGCTTCAAAGGAAAACAGATTTTAAAAGTACCAGTTGCAGCACCAATCAAGAATGCAGAAAAAGTCATCGAAGATGCACTAAAAATGGTCGACTAATCAATTATTCGTGGGGGAGAGAAAGTAATGAAAAAAATTGCAAGTGAAATCAAAAATCATGTTTTAACAGGAATTTCTTATATGATACCGTTAGTGATCGCTGGAGCGGTCATCATGGCCATTTCTCGTGTGGGCGGTTCATTTTTCGGTATTGTCGATATTTGGGACGGTTCACATGGTGAAAGTGCCAATGCAATCATTCGTTTATTACACAGTTTAGATGGTTTCGGCGGAACAGCTCTAGGTTTGATGTTCCCAGTGATCTCTGCATTTATTGCCTATTCGATTTCAGATAAATTAGGAATTGCTCCTGGTTTAGTCGGAGGGATGTTAGTCAAAGATATCAATGCAGGCTTTTTAGGTGCGATCGTATCTGGTCTGATCGCTGGTTATGCGTGCTTGTTGATCAAAAATAAAATCAAATTACCAAAATCAATGGCTTCAGTAGTTCCAGTATTTCTTGTCCCAGTATTAGGCACGCTGATCACCGTTCTTTTAGTCAATTACGTGATCGGGACACCATTTGCAGCATTGAATGTTGGTTTAGAATCATGGTTGAACGGATTAAGCGGCGGTAATGCGATCGTTATGGCAGCAGTAGTTGGTGCAATGGTTGGCTTTGACTTAGGCGGACCAGTCAACAAAGCAGCAGTGACAACAGCAATGGCACTATTGACAAGCAATGTCTATGCCCCAAATACAGCGGCACAAGTTGCAATCATCATTCCTCCGATCGGTTTAGGACTAGCAACGATTTTTGCTAAAAACAAATACAACAATGAATTAAAAGAAGCTGGAAAATCAGCAGTGATCATGGGTCTAGTCGGTATTTCTGAAGGAGCGATCCCATTTGCAGTAGAAAATCCATTGAAAGTGATTCCGATCAACATGATTGGTTCTGCTTTAGGTTCTGCGATGGCCGTTGGTTTAGGTGCAGTGAATACCGCACCGATCTCAGGCTTCTATGGCTGGTTCACCGTTGAGAAATGGCCAATCTATGTGATTTCGATTGCGACAGGTGCGTTGTTCATTGCGATCTTAACTAGCTTACTACGTTCAAAAGATGCTGGACAAGAAGTAGAATCAGCAGTTGAAGAATTCGATGAAGCTGCTTGGGAAGAACAGTGGGAAGCTTAACCATGACAAACATACACATTGTAAATCACACACATTGGGATAGAGAATGGTACTTTACTTCAATGGATTGCATCGTTTTAAGTGATCAGTTGTTTACAGATGTCTTGGAAGAGTTGAAAAGACAACCTAATGCTACGTTTGTATTAGACGGACAACTTTCGATCTTAGATGATTACTTGGAGCTTTATCCAGAGAAATTACCAGAGATCAAAGAATTAGTTGCGAAGGGTCAATTATTTATTGGCCCTTGGTACACACAAACCGATGCCTTTTTTGCATCAGGAGAGTCGATTTTAAGAAATGCAATGGTCGGTGTCTTTGAAAGTAAGAAGTACGGTGAGCATCTACCAATCGGTTATCTGCCAGATACCTTTGGTTTCAATGCACAAATGCCAACGATCTTAAACGAAGCAGGTTTTGACAATATCATTTTTTGGCGGGGCATCGACTTAGGTGAACATGTACAATCGCCTTATTTCAAATGGAAAAGTTTAAGTGGGGAGAATGAATTGTATGCTGTGAACTTTCCGCAAGGATACGGTGCGCAACAACAATTAGAACCGACAAAAAGCTATGTGGAAGGACGTTTAGATAAAGGCATCGATTTTATCAAAAGCTACGCAGACGAAACAGATATCCTGATTCCAACAGGAAATGATCAATTAGGGATCATTTCGTCTCTAGAAGAAAAAATCGAGAAAATCAATGAAATCGGGAAATATAACTATCAAACAAGCACCTATCAAGAGTTTATGAGATTGGTTCGTCAAAAAGATTTAGAGGAATATCAAGGGGAATTTCGTGCGCCTGTTTTTGCTCGGGTGCATAAAACGATCGGTTCTGTTCGGATGGATTTGAAACGTGAGATTTTCAGATTAGAGAACAAGCTAACATTAGAAATCGAGCCGATGTTAGTGATTGCTAAGGAATTAGGCATCGTTTTAAGTAATCGTTTAGTGATGAAAGCATGGAAAAAATTGTTCGAATGTCAAGCGCATGATAGTCTAGCTGGCTGTGTATCAGATAGTGTTGCACAAGATATCGCGCATCGGTTAAAAGAAGTATCAGAAATCTGTGATAGTATCGAGAATTTGGTATTGAAAAGAATCTCTGAAGGATTACAGTTGACCGATCAGCAATTTCTGATTTTAAATACTTCAGCTACGCCATTCAAAGGGAAAAAAGTAGTGAAGCTCATTTCAAAAGGCAATCAGATCGAAGTATTAGGCCATGAGTCTTCTGTCATTTCAATGGACTATGTGCCTAGTCGCCAAAATATCATGGAAGAAACGCCTGCGGGCAATCGTTTTATCGAAGAACCAGGATACTATATTTTACAAGTAGAAGTTGCTTGCTCATTTGATGGATTAGGTTATCAAGTGTTTGATTTCGTTGAACAGACATCCGTCGATCTGCCTGAGATGAATCCACGGACAACACTCACAAAAGGGAAATATTCCTTGAGTTTTGAAAAGGGGCAGCTGGTCTTTTCAGATGGCAAACAAACGATTCAAGATTTCTTGACAGTCATAGACGATAGCAACGCAGGGGACACGTACGATTATTCCCCGATACCAAACGATCACCCATTCGCTTTGACGTTTGATTCATGTAAAGGAACAGAAGATACTTTGGTCTTAGAAGGCAAACTAGAGCTTCCTTATACGTTGGAAGAACGGATCAAAGGTCAATCGACAACAAACTTCGCTTACCAACTTACTCTACGTTTAACGGAACAAGGAGAAGTATTAGGCGCACTCTCTTTTGAAAATACTGTTTTAAATCACCGTGTCCGAATCAAAACAAAGCTGAGTCAACCAATCGAGAAAGTCGTTTCAGCGATCCAATTTGGTTACTTAGAAAAAACGAATCGCTCAATGACCGATTGGGAGCAAAAATACTCTGAGATGCCAGTGAATATCGAACCATTTGAAAAGCAAGTGATTGCATATAGTCCAGAAGAAGCACTTGTGTTTTATACAGAACAAAGTAAAGAATACGAATATATCGATGATTCGTTATATGTCACAGTATTAGCTACGACTGATTCATTAGGTAAACCCGATTTGATGTACCGACCAGGCCGTGCGTCTGGCGATACAACGAAAAAAGGTCATATCATGATGGACACGCCGCTTGCGCAAATGGAAAATCAACTGATCGATTTTACTTTCTCCGTTCGCCTGGAATCAAAAGACATCTCTGAAAACACATTAGTGACCTGGAAAACAGAAAAAGAACAACCGTCGATTTCTTATCAGCTACAAGATTTGAATTATTTTGTTTATCGAATCGACAATAAAATCCAAAGTAGAATCCAGCCGCTTGCTTTAAGTGAACAAACGTATACCCAATTCTCTTTGACTTTAGAAGAGGGCTTGAGCGTTAGTGCCATCCATCATGCGTATTACTCAGAAGGAACAGTGATCCGCTTTGTCAATGCGACGAAAGAAGCGCGTTCACTTGATCCAGAAAAGCTTTTTGCAGGATATGGCTACACACGCATCAATGCCTTGGAAGAAGTAGTAGAGGATACAAAAATGATCAGCGGCTATGGCTTAGCCAGTTATTTGTTAACAAAATAAAAAATATGTTGAGGCACAAGTAGAGGAACGTGAGTTGCTTCTGGAACACCGTTTATCGGCGGTTGTATGTAGGCCGTCCATCGGGTTTTAGAAGTGACGAACTGGCTACTTGTGTCTTTATTTAGTTGTGAAGTTGAAAGAGGAGAAATTATGTCGATACACCTTTTATTTTTAGCGTTGATCCCAGCACTCGGATGGGGAATGATGCCGATACTATCTAAAATCATGGGCGGCAAGTCTGAGGAACAGTTGATTGGTACAACGATTGCTGCATTATTGTTTGGCTTGATCTTTAGTTTGACCCAACAGGTAACTTATCAACTATCTGTATTTATCATTTGTTTTTTATCCGGCGCATTTTGGGCTGTCGGACAATACTTTCAGTTCCGTGCGTTAGAAAAAGCAGAAGTATCAAAAGCGATGCCGATCTCTGTGGGAACACAACTCGCGTTTGTCACACTCGTTTCTGGTATTTTTCTATTAGAGTGGACGAGTGTCTTTGTCGCACTCCTGTCGATTTTAGCACTAGCTGTCATTTTAGTTGGGGTATTGTTGGTGACAAAAACAAGCAAAGGGAAGGGTGCAGTGGCAAAACAAGTCATTCTCTTTTTATGTATCTCTTCTGCTTTTTTGATGCTTTATGTAACGATCACAAGTTATTTTGGTATCCATGGAGTACAAGTTTTCTTGCCACAATCCATTGGCATGTTCGGTGGGGGAATCATCATCTCAATGAAAAAGATCAATCAATTGAGACTCAAAGCCATTACTCGAAATATCGTTACCGGAAGTTCTTGGGTAATTGCTAACACGACATTATTTGCAATATCTTCTTCTTTAGGTGTCGGTGTCACTTATTCGTTCTCGCAAATGAGCCTACTTGTGGCAACCTATGGAAGTATCATTCTTTTAAGAGAAAAGAAAACCGCAGGAGAAAAACGATCGGTTTATTTTGGGACACTGGTATACGTAGTCGGTGTCATTGGGATGAGCCTTTTAAAGTAAAGAATCAAAAAAAGTGACAAGGGATGTTGTTTGATCCCTTGTCACTTTAATTATTTATTTGTCTCGAATAGTGTTGTCGATCAGTGATCCAATTTTTGCAATCGGTAACTCTCAAAATGCATCGGGTCTTTTTTCACTTGGACCCACGCATAGATGCCCATGATGAACGCCCCAATCGTGTTCGTCAATAAGTCACCCATCGTATCCATCAAGGCTTCACGTCCGACAAAAAGCGTACCGTCAGAAGCAGCAAAACGTTGCAGGTTCATGCCTAAGAATTGATCGCATAAGAACTCCCAAAACTCCCAGAAAACACCGCATAGTCCAGCAAAAGCAAACCCGAATAAAAGAAACAACCACGGACTAGTCTTTTCGATTGCCGCATCTTTCAACAAGAAACCAATCAAACCATAACCTAATGCAGTCAGAACCATTGGGCTAACTGCGTGTAGGATTTTATCCCAAAATGAAATGATGCTGATCAAATGTAATCCTGTTCCTAAAAATACAGAGATGAACAAGAAAAACCAATAAAATAAAACAATCGCATCAGGCACATGGATCTTGAATAATCGGCGGACGATTTGTGGTAAATAAATCAATAGGATTCCTGCTAATGACTCAACGATAAACGTAATTCCTTGAGTCGTTGAATATTTGTTCGTCACAAATTCGAAAATATTGTAACCAACAACGAAGAACCCAAAAATCGTTAAGGCGAGTTGCACTTTCTTCACTGTCTTACTCATGGATGTTTCCCCCTGCTAGATAAGATTCCAACGCTTCGATCAACGCTTCTTCAGAAGAAACAATCGTACCGTTCAATTTGATCAAACCAACTGTATAAAGGTTCAAATAATGGAACTGATTTTCACCGATGTGTTGCAATGCATCTACTTTTTTCGGATGAGTCGCTCCTTGTTGGCGAGAGTCGGTATATAAGCCAATAACTGGAATACCCTTTGCATAAGCTACCCCGATTTCAGAAGCAACACCGGCATCGATCGTTAGTCCGTCTAAGAGGGCAATCATCAAATCGCTTTCCAGAACTTTTTCTGTATCTGCCAAGGCAATCATTTTGCTGTCTGCATAAGCAGTTTTGTCATTGATTGCTTCGTTTTCTTGTGGAAGGTAGATCGTCAAATCAGATGATATCCCTCGGATTTTTTTTGCAAGAGATTCATTATAAAGTAAATCTCCTTTTGCAAAGAGTGGCGCTGCAAAATAAATATTCATTTGTTTCAGTCTCCTTAATATTAGAAATAGTCACTGAAGTAAGCTTCCATGTTCGGGATGATCTGTTCAAGTATCTTGACCATCTCCTCGTCAGTTGTTAAACGCTCGATTCGAGCAAGATAAGAAGCACGACGATAATTCATCATTAGGCACGTCAAAGTTTGGATATCTAAGCGAACTTCTCGCCCGATCGGTTCATCAACGATCGATAGATCACCATTTTGCCAACTCAAGCCGAACACACCATTATTCCAAGGTGCAACGGCATCTTCCACGACAAAATGGAAATCTTCTGCTGTACCAGAAAAAGGAAATCGCTGGATAAATTCTTTCACGTCAACGATCCTTGCCATAAAATAAGGCTCGATCTGTTCTTTGATCTGGCTATCTTCTAATAAGAAAGCAAGTGGTTCATTTTTATAGATATCACCATGTACCCAATAAACCATGGAGAAGTGGGCAGAGATGAAATTCCACAATCCGTTACGTGCTTCCTGATTCAGATAAAACATCTCTTTCACGTGGAATACTTCTTCTGCGACCCAATAAAACAGTACACCAGTTGGTTCATTGTTGCTATTATAATAGATCGCCGCAGTTCGTTCTTCTTCATTTTCGAAACGCCAATATTCTTCCCAGTGAAACGCACTACGGAACAATGCTCCGTGATTTTTACTGGCAAATTGTTGATACACTCGAAAAACATCTTCGTGATCGACAGGTACTCGTTCAACAATACCAGAAACAGGCACTTGTTTAGGTAGCTGCGTATCACGTATTTTAAAGGATAACTTATCTGACATAATTTCCCAACCTTTACGCCTGTAGTAGGGAATATTGTAAGGATAGAGATAAGAAATCCACTGTTTATTTTTACGCATGTTGTCTAAAGCCACGATGATCAAGTCTTGCATCAATCCATGATTAGCGTATTCAGGATAGGTGCCGACACCAGTTACACCACCCATTTGGTAATGTGTCCCGTGGATATTGACTTCACAAGGATAGATCGCGATTTGAGAAATCAGTTTTTCTTTATGAAACCAACCGAATACATTGGATAACTCCAGGATCGGTCGCTTTGAACGCACGAATTCCCGTTTGTTTTCAAAACCACTTTCTTCAATATCTGAGTCAGTGACTTGAAAAACATAGGAGAGTAACTCATTAAACTGGTCAACATGTTCCTCCGTGACAGGCTTCAACTCAAAATTTTCTCTAAAATCTGTTTGGTCCATTTTTTCAACTCCAATTTATTTGCTTGTTCACAGTATAACAAAAGTTTCTAAAAAAAACTTCTAAAGTCCTTAGAAGGAAAAAGTCTTTAAATTCCTCCTTTTCGTTGGTATAATGAAAAGTGCTGATTATATGAAAAGAGGAGACGCTATGGATATAAAGAAAATGAAACAACGCCAAGAGCAAATTCGAAATTTTTCGATCATTGCTCATATCGACCATGGGAAATCAACATTGGCCGATCGGATTTTGGAAAAGACGAACACTGTGACGTCTCGTGAAATGCAAGATCAGTTATTAGACTCCATGGATTTAGAACGCGAACGTGGGATCACGATCAAACTAAATGCCGTAGAATTGAACTATACTGCAAAAAATGGCGAAACGTATATCTTCCATTTGATCGACACCCCAGGGCACGTCGATTTTACCTATGAAGTATCACGAAGCTTGGCTGCCTGTGAAGGCGCCGTCTTAGTCGTGGATGCCGCACAAGGAATTGAAGCACAAACATTAGCCAATGTTTATTTGGCATTAGACAATGACCTAGAAATTTTACCAGTCATCAATAAAATCGATCTACCAGCCGCAGATCCAGAGCGTGTACGTAACGAAATCGAAGAAGTGATCGGTATTGATGCCAGTGAAGCAGTGTTAGCAAGTGCAAAAGCTGGGATCGGTATTGAAGAAATACTGGAACAAGTCGTTGAATATGTACCAGCACCTTCTGGCGATATCGAAGCACCTTTGAAAGCATTGATTTTTGATTCTGTCTATGACAGTTACCGTGGGGTCGTATTGAACGTCCGTATTACTGACGGTATGGTCAAACCAGGTGATAAAATCAAGTTGATGAGTAATGGTAAAACGTTCGATGTAACTGAAGTCGGCGTGTTCTCACCAAAAACGATTGCTCGTGACTTCTTGATGGTCGGTGATGTTGGTTATATCACTGCCAGCATTAAGACAGTCCAAGATACAAGTGTGGGGGACACAGTGACACTGGCGGACAACCCAGCTGCTGAAGCATTGCCTGGCTATCGTAAAATGAATCCAATGGTCTATTGCGGTTTGTACCCGATCGACACATCACGTTACAATGATTTACGTGAAGCCTTGGAAAAACTTCAACTGAACGATGCTGCGTTGCAGTTTGAACCAGAAACATCACAAGCACTTGGCTTTGGTTTCCGTTGTGGTTTCTTAGGATTGCTTCACATGGATGTTGTCCAAGAACGTCTGGAACGTGAATTCAATCTTGAATTGATCACTACAGCACCATCAGTAATCTATCATGTCAATAAAACAGACGGTTCAATGGTCGTCGTCGATAACCCTGCTGATTTCCCAGAACCAGTAACGATCCAAGATGTTGAAGAACCTTTTGTCAAAGCACAGATCATGGTTCCTAATGAGTACGTTGGTGCAGTCATGGAACTTTCCCAACGCAAACGTGGCGATTTTATCACGATGGACTATTTAGATGATTACCGTGTCAACGTCGTTTATAACTTGCCATTGTCAGAGATCGTCTTTGATTTCTTCGACAAACTAAAATCAAGTACGAAAGGCTACGCCTCACTTGATTACGAAATGTCAGGGTATCAAAAGAGCAAGCTAGTCAAAATGGATATCTTGCTAAATGCTGAAAAAGTCGATGCATTAAGCTTCATCGTTCACCGTGATTTTGCGTATGAACGTGGAAAAGCAATCGTTGAAAAACTGAAAAAATTGATCCCTCGTCAACAATTCGAAGTACCGATCCAAGCAGCAATCGGTCAAAAAATCGTTGCCCGTTCAGACATCAAAGCCTTACGTAAAAACGTATTGGCAAAATGTTACGGTGGTGACGTTTCCCGTAAACGTAAACTTCTTGAAAAACAAAAAGAAGGTAAGAAACGAATGAAACAAATCGGTAACGTCGAAGTTCCACAAGAAGCCTTCATGGCCGTTCTTAAGATGGATGAGGATGAACCGAAGAAATAGGAAGATTTGAGTTCTATTAAAGAGAATTAATCGAACAGTTCCACACAATAAAGTTGAAGATATTGAGAAGACCTTAACGACACCATTTTGAAGATGTCGTTAAGGTTTGTTTTTACTATAATAGAGGTAAATCATAAGTATCCTAAACTATCTAAAGATTGGAGTTGCTACCTCATGAAAGTATCTTTATCTTTAATACTTGATACCATTGCAGAAATAGTAGAACCGGACTGGACACAGGAATTTGAAGAATCTTTAATTACAATGACTAGAAAATTAATTAGATCTGGTGACCTTTATATCATTAATAAAGACGAAATAAATAGTTTAGAAATAGATCAAGAACGAAAAGATAAAATTTACAAGCAAATCTCAGAGTTTACTGGTGAAATGCCAAAAGATGATTTTGATATATTTGTTCAGTTTCGAACCTCTTGATTTTAACAATCTTATTCTAAAAGGTTAAGTGAGTCGTGATTATGCATTTTAGAATAGAGTGATGATGAAACTTGATTTATTTTTTAAAGAGTATATAGGTTATATTTAAAAGTCAGATTTATCTACTCGCTAAAATGGCAAAAGAGAGAATATTACGTATATACTCCAATTCATCTAAGTTAAACAGTTAATTAATGGATTTTAAAAAAGAGTCAATCTGAGTCTTGATGCTTAGATTGATTCTCTTTGTGTATTTGAATGCTATAAGAAATGATTTCTTTGATGAGGACAATCCTTGTGCTCAAAAATCAGGTTATTATATATTTATAAATCTCATTCTATTTGATTAAAAAGATTGATTTTGATCAAATAGAATGAGATAATTTGCTTATCAAATTCTATGGAGGTCAAAGATGGTTGCAATTAAAGGAGTTGAATTACTTCCACCCAAAGTAACTATGGAGCAGGCATTGAAACTTTACAGAAAAATAGCGAAAATAAAATCTACAGTAGGCAAGTTGAACTCAGAGCTAGAGCATTCTATCGTAAATGCTCAACTAATACAAATGCTGACACTTAATGAATCTGTGCAATCTACAAGAATTGAAGGGACTCAAGTGACCTTTGCAGATATGATTGAAGACGCAACTAAGAAAAATAAAAGTACCGAGGTAATTGAAGTAGAAAATTATATGAGAGCCTTATCTGAAGGAATCGATTTAATTACTAATGGAATGCCAATTTCATCACGCTTAATTAAGCAGCTACATGCTGTTTTAATGGGAAAAAACACTCGTGGAACTACTTCTTCTGCAGGCGAGTTTCGAACAATTCAAAATTTTATTGGCCCTACTAATAAAATGGAGGATGCAGTATATATTCCAATTGGTGCGCACGAAATTGGAGAATACATGACGAACTTAGAGTATTATATTAATGGAGAAGAACACCATTCTTTTGAACATAAGGATATTTCAGATATGGAATATTTACTAGATGAGAATTCTGATCCGCTAATTAAAACAGCAATTTTGCATGCGCAATTTGAATCAATCCATCCTTTTTTAGATGGAAATGGGCGAATGGGAAGAATCTTGATTGTACTCAGTACAATGAAAGATGGTTTGATAAATCATCCTGTATTTTTTGTAAGTGAGGAGCTAGAAAAAGAACGTTTACGATACTATAATTATCTAAATGGCGTTCGCGGAAAAGAAGCAGACTGGTTCGGCTGGATTGACTTTTTTTTGGATGCTTGCCAAAGAATGTCAGATAGTATGTTGCATAAGCTAGAGAGTTTTACAGAGTTAGCAAGAATTGGTATTAAAGAAATTAACTCACAAAGCGGAAAAATCAATCATATATGGATGGCTACTTTTAATAAACCTTATATTACAGTTAGTGAAGTTGCGAGTAATCTAGGTATTGGCGTTTCAACTGCAAGAAATGGCTTAAATCACTTAGTTGATTTGAAACTAATTGATGTAGATAAAGCTAAAAGAAAAAATAAGGTATATGTTAATTATGATTTGTTGCGTATTCTTGGGTAAAGAATAATCAAGATATAACTACTTATTAATTTAAAGGTTAGATATAAATTTTTAAGTTAATTGAAAATAAAAACAAGATAATAGGTAGTTTCTATCAATTAAGATCAATAATTCAACTAAAGAAATCTGGAATACGAAGTAAGTACTTCTATTTCAGATTTTTTTGTTATTTCCTCGTATGTGATAAATGGAATAGTCTTGCTTTTCATTTATTTCTGACCAATCTTTTTACTCGGACAAAAAAATAGATTCATGTATAATTTAATCAAGAGTTTATATTACTATTGTTATAATATTTTCGAATAACATCATATGTTAAAATCTATTGCTATTTTTTGTTCATTTATAAGGAGGAAAAAGATGAAACGGGGATCTATCACTAAAGGTATATGTGGGGGCATGATAGTTGCTATTCTATCGAGTTCGTTTGGCATGAGTCAAGTGTTTGCGGAAGAGTCGTCTACAGTGGATACCACCACAGAATCAACTCAAACATCAGAAGTCGTACAAGTCCAAAATACAGAAGCAAATGAAGTCAGTCAGAAAACAGGAACGACTGAAACAGTAATACCGACACAAGAGTCCCAACAGACACAACAAGTACAATCGAGTGAAGTAACAGAAGTGCAACCAGAGCAACCACAAACCGCAATCGTCGATGGGGTAGAGGTGATTTTGGAAGCTCCGGAAAAAGCTGGTAAAAATGAAGCTGATGTTACGCAAGCGCCAAAAGAGGAGTTGATCGAAGGTTCACCTAGACTTTTTCGTGCGGCAGTGCAAACGATCCCAATGTATCGGTTGTTCAATCCACACAGTGGTGAACATTTTTATACGAGAGATACTGGCGAGCGGGATAATCTGAGAAGGATTGGTTGGAATTACGAAGGAGTTGGGTGGCAAGCTCCGACAAATGGAGATCCAGTGTATCGTTTGTACAATCGTTATAATGGCGAACATTTTTATACATTGAACGCAAAAGAACGCGATAGTATCACGAAACAAGGATGGAAATATGAAGGAATCGGTTGGTACTCATATAAAGGCGCGAATGCTATCCCGGTCAGTCGTTTGTATAGTAAACGGGTGAACTGGCATCATTACACATTAGATGAAAACGAGAAAAAAGTCATTACAAAACAAGGCTGGGTCTATGAAGGCGTTGGTTGGTATGCGGTTGGAAATGGGCAGCAAAGTCAAGATGACTATAAATTATTAGGTGTGAAAAATTACAACCAGTATGCTTTAGGTGCACCAAGTGGCTGTGAAGGTGCTTCTTTATTACAAGCTCTTCAATACAAAGGGAAAATCACTAATTGGAGTTTAACTCAATTCTTGAATACGATTCCTAAATCACCAAATGGTAATCCGAACAGCGGCTTTGTCGGTAGTCCTTTTGTCGAAAATTCATGGACGTACTCTGCAATTTACCCTGCACCTTTGACGACATGGGGCAAAAAGTATGGAAATGTCCAAAATATTTCGGGCAGCTCCATGAATACGTTGTTAAATGAAGTCAAAAATGGAAATCCTGTTGTTGCTTGGGTCACGATCAATTTCCAACCGATTCGTTGGGGGAATTGGAATTTTGGTGTTGCAGCAAATAATAACCATGCAGTAACTCTTGATGGGTACAACAAAGGAAGTAATCAAGTCCACGTTTCAGATCCTATCAGTGGTTCTTATTGGATGAATCGAACGACATTTGAGAATATTTACAATGCACGTAAATATGCGGTAGTCGTTAGATAGAATCAGTAAAACTTAAAAACGAAGGAAATAGGGTCCATAAAGAACGCTTTTTTCATAACCTGTAAAAGTCCAAAATAACTTTGCTTATTTTGGTTTTTACAGGTTATTTTTAGTACCTATTTTTAGCAAAAGCTTTGGCAGTGGCTCGTTTAAAAAGCTCATTACGTTAATGTAAGTTAATCATAGGAAGAATAGATTTCGCCTCATCATCATATTTAGTATGATTTAGAAAGAAAAAAGAATGAGAAAGTGGGAATGGTGATGGGTAAACTAGTCAAAGGATTATTGGTAGTTGCACTTGTTTTAGGAATAGGGGCATTTTTTATCGAATCAAAAACAGAAGGATTTCAAGCATTAACGGATAATTTTTTATCTGATAAAGAAGTAAAAGAGTATTATGTTAAAACGAGTACTGGCGATAAAAAAGGAAATGATTATCTTTATACTTTTGATGGATACGATGAAGCCGGTAATCAGCAAACAGTGAAAAAAATGGTTGATCGCGAGTTACAACAAAATAAATACTTAAAAATCGATGCAAAAGGTCTTCAAGGAAAAGGTTGGAGTGAAATACCAGAAAATGAAGTGCCAGCGAAGGCATTGGAAAAACTCAACTCGTAATGTTTCGGTCGATAAATTTGATTTGACATTAATTACAAACTAATAGGATGAAAGCTCACTAAGATGTATTTATTTCATACATGTCAGGGGGCTTTTTTTATATTTAAAAAGATGTCAGTTTAAGGTCTTGCTTCATTTCGACCGATTAGTATTTCTTTTTTGACAAACCAAACTAGACGTGGTAAAGTAGTTCTACTCAAAACGTAATTATTACGATTTGGATAATATAAAGTGAAATAAAGGAGCAGAATATTAGTGGCAAAAAAATCAAAAATTGCAAAAATGAATAAGCAAGTAGCTTTGATCAATAAATATAGCGAACAACGCCAAGAATTAAAGGAAGCAAAAGATTATGAAGGGTTAGCTAAGTTACCAAAAGAGTCTAATCCTAATCGTTTGAAATTAAGAGACCTGACGGATGGCCGTTCTCGCGGCTATATGAGAAAGTTCGGGATGTCTCGAATCACGTTTAGAGAACTGGCTCATCAAGGATTGATCCCAGGAGTTAAAAAAGCAAGTTGGTAAAATAGGAGGAAAACAGTCATGGCAGTACCAGCAAGAAAAACATCCAAAGCAAAAAAACGTTTACGTCGAACACATCAACGTCTATCCAAACCAGAGATTTCTTTTGATGAGTTGTCCGGTGATTATCGCCGAAGTCATCATGTTTCGTTAAAGGGCTATTATAAAGGGCGAAAAGTTATCGAATAAACGATTAGTCATTCAAGGAGGTCTCAAGAGATGGAAATTATTTATCCGCCATTAGTCGAGCAAGGAATCAAGTATTATTTGGAAACAGAAAACGAGCCTACTGTAGACAAAGGTGAATTCTATCGAGCAATGGTCGATAAGAAATTGATCACAGAAACTGGACTTCCAACACAACATGCGATTGATCAAGGGTTTATCAAAGACTATTACGAAAAACAGGACCTGTCCTTTGATGAATTTCTAACGATCTATCCATTTTTCCAAAAATATGACTCCGGTTTGTTCAAATGTATTGACGGCTTCTGGGAGATTCCTGTAGACTTGAAAGCAGAATTGATCGAAATGCTTGAAACAGATCAACTAGAGTATGATGACGCACAGCAAATCAACATCTACTTGGAAGATCGCTGAGCATTAAGAGAAAAGAAAATCCAACAAAGGACAATCTAAATGAACAACTTTCGTAAAACAGGTATAAAACCTTGGGATATCATCATTATTTTTGTGTTGATCGTGGCTTCTTTAGTACCGACAATCGTATTTGCTTTGTCATTTGATAAAGAAGAAAGCGAAAATAGTGTCAAGTATGCGGTAGTCAAAATCGATGGCAATGAAGTTGACCGTTTTGATTTAGACGATATCAGCAGTAAGAAGGTGACCTATCACCCATCTGATACACAATATAACATTGTTGAAATCAATGAAGGTAAAATCAGAGTGAAAGAAGATAATAGCCCTGATCAAATCGCGGTAAGAACCGGTTGGATCTCAGAACCAGGACAAACCAGTATTTGTTTACCTCATCGACTAGTGATAACTATCGAACAAGAGGGGCAGTCGGATTATCATATCTATTAAGTAAAGAAAAACTACTATTGTCAGCTTGGATAAAGTTGGGGGTAGTAGTTTTTTGCGGTTTCACTCCAAGTGATGTGAGATGTCGCTGAAAAATAATTTGGAAGATATAAAGTATTTGATCTGTAAAAGAAAGAGTTGGGCTAGTTTTAATGTATCAAAGCATTGAAGTTTCGTTATACAAGTAGGATAAACTAATAAAAATTTAGCATTTTCTCCCCACACGTGTTAGTACGTGCTATAATATTTTTGTAAGGGAGTATAGTGCAAAAGCCGCTTACAGGAAAAGAAATGCTTAGGTTATTGAAGAAAAATGGTTGGATTGAGCGAAGGCAGGAAGGCTCTCACCACCACCTTTATAAGGATGATGTTAGAATTACTGTTCCTGTTCATGCCAATCAAGATCTCGGTCGAGGACTTGAGCAAAAGATTTTGAAAGATGCGGGATTGAAATAATCTCGCATTTGGCTAGCAGAAAGGGGGAACTGAAATGTTAAGCGAGCCTTTAGCGAAAACATATCCTGCTATTTTTAAACCAGAAGAAGATGGTGGTTACTTCATTGAATTTCCTGATATCCAGGGGGCTTACACAGGGATCAATGAAAATGATATCTCTTATGGAATCGCAATGGCAGAAGAGGTTTTAGGCATGGTTTTGGCGGATTATATCGAGCATGGAGATTCACTACCAGAGCCAACCCCGATCAATCAGATTTCTATAGAAACAGATTCCTTTACGACGTTGATACGTGTAGATGTTGCTAAATATTTAAAAGACACAGAATTGATCAAGAAAACATTAACGATCCCAAGATGGGCGGATACCTTAGGGAAACGGGCTGGTATAAATTTTTCGGTCTTGCTAACAGAATCGATTGCAAATAAAGCCGATGATATCCTCCATCCAAGAAAAAAATAATAGATAAGGCAAGAACCAAAAATAAAGCATTATCTGTTTACCTCATCGACTAACGATAACTATCGAACAAGAGGGGCAGTCGGATGATCATATCTATTAAGTAAAGAAAAACTACTATTCTCAGCTTGGATAAAGTTGGGAATAGTAGTTTTTTTGATTTGATGAAAAAGCTTTCATAAGTCGCAAATATTTGTTACTTCCTCAAATCAAAGACAAAATACTTCTATTTTTCTATGCTAGAATATAGTTATTATTAGATAGTAGGGGGAGGCAAATGGTGGCAAACGAAAGACAAATTGAACGAACGATCCAAGAATACGTTCCAGGAAAACAGGTCACACTCGCACATATTATCCCGAATGCTGATCGTGAAGTATTTGTAAAGCTTGGATTGAGCGAGGCGAGTAATGCAATCGGTATTTTAACGATCACTCCAAGTGAAGCGTCGATCATCGGTGCAGATATCGCTAAAAAGTCAGGAGATGTGTCGATCGGTTTCATGGATCGATTTAGTGGATCAGTTGTTTTTACTGGTGAGGTTTCTTCTGTTGAATATGCACTGCAACAAGTCATCCAAACAATGAATACGGTTCTTGGGTTTGATATCCCTGAGATCACAAAAACATAGGATATCCGCAATCACTGATTGTTGATTCGCGAGAAACGGCAGGTGAAAAAATGCGTCGGGTGATTTTTATTGGACAAACAGGTAGTGGTAAAACCACCTTGTCACAGTGGCTACAAAAGAAAGACATTTCTTATCATAAGACTCAACAAGTGTATTATCTGGATGATTCAATCGATACACCTGGCGAGTTCATGGAGAATCAGTTTTACTATAATGCGTTAGTCAGCGCTTCGATCGAGGCAGAGGTGGTTGCATTCGTTCAAGATATTACAAGCGCTCAAAATTATTTTCCTCCTTATTTTTCATCAAGATTCAACAAAGAAGTAATCGGTGTGATCTCAAAAGTTGACTTAGCAGATGAACAGACACGAGCAAAAGCCCGTGAATTGTTGCAATTAGCTGGTGCATCTAAGATTTTTGAAGTTTCTACCATAACAGGTTTTGGTTTAGACGAATTAGAGAAACACTTGTCTACGAAAGGATAGGTGGCAGAAATACGGTTTAAAATAAAGTGCTTCTGTTATCTATTGACCATGATTGTGAAGTAATGTATAATTGGAAATAATAAAAATATAAACACATGATGTTAAGGGAACAAGGTGAGAATCCTTGACAGACCCTTTTTACTGTATATGCAGACGACCCCTCATTTAGCCACTTACGGGAAGGCGAGGTAGTAGGATGAAGCAAAGTCAGGATACCTTACATGATGTGAAAGTGATTTTATTGGGAAAATCATTTTGCGATTCAAACCGATCAATAGACGGCTTGTTTGGTGAAGTGTTTTTTCGAAAACACTTCATTTTTTTTATTGAAAAAAAGACAGTCGGCCAACTGTCTTTCATTGGATCAGCTCTTTCTTCTAAATGAAGCGGGAGTTGTTCCGGTCTCTTTTTTGAATAGTTTACAGAAATAACTTGGCTGAGTGTAGCCAATACGATAGGCGATTTTTTGTACGCTCAAATTCGTTTGAAGCAGTAATTCTTTTGCTTGTTCGATCCGTTGTTTATTAAGGTAGTTAACGAAACTGATCCCTAATTCTTTTTTGAAAAGTCGGCTAAAATAATAGTGACTCAAATAAACATGGTTTGCTACTTCATCTAGTGTGATATTGCGCGAGAGATTCTTGTTGATATATTTGATCGCTTTATTGATTTCTCCATGATCGGAGTTACCTTCTTTATTCTTAGTTTTACCTGTTTTTTCTTTCGGTGTACTGAGATTGAATTTGATCCGGTCTCTAGGATGGTCTTCTTCTTTTCCGTAATGTTCAGCGATCGTTTCAAAAAGTGAAGCGGCAGCCGTGATTTGTTTCTTATTCACGACACGTACTTTATTACGTGCATGCCTCAGTTCAGCATAGTCCTTCCAATTCGTGATCGATGGGTGGATGCGATCGATTTGATTCTCCTTGATATCAGCTACTTGTACTTGACCAAAAAGTGCAAAGCCATGTAGTTGTCGATCGTATATCAAAGGTAATGAGATATCAGTCAAGCCAGCATGGCATTGATAGATATGTGGTTTTCCGGTTTTTGATGCTTCTAAACCGCCATAAGCATCACATTTTTGGCACAGATGTTTCAATTGTGGATTTGCGCGTATGGTTTGGCAAAAAGGAGAAAAATTAAACAAATTTGACGTTTCTTTACCGTGGATATCAACTAATACAGCGCCATAATCGACTGCTAATGCAAATTCTTCCATTATCTTGGTAAGTCTATCTAAATAAATTCCTTTTGGATGACCTTGAATCATGCAACAGCCCCCTTTCATCGCACTAATTCTAACAGAAAAACACTAGTTATTGTACAAAACATCACAAATAGTACGATTTTGACTATCAAATGACAAGATTTTAATAGATTGTTTCGCTTAAATTATTAAAATTTAAGCTTATTTGTCGTGTTTTCTTTTTTTATTCACAGCAAATTATTATTATTTTCTAAATTCATAAAAAAAAGATGGAACAATTATTTTCCATCTTTTTTTTATATGATGATATTGTAAGCGCTACTAAAATTAGGAGGTATGACAATGGGTCAAGAAGCTTTAGGCATGATTGAAACTCGAGGATTGATCGGTTCAATCGAAGCAGCAGATGCAATGGTGAAGGCAGCGAATGTGACGTTGATCGGCACTGAAAAAATCGGTTCAGGTTTAGTTACTGTAATGGTCAGAGGAGATGTAGGTGCGGTCAAAGCCGCAGTTGACGCTGGCGTTGCAGCAGCAGGGTCTGTTGGGGAAGTCGTTTCAAACTACGTGATTCCTCGTCCTCATTCTGAAGTTGAGAGAGTACTCCCAAATTTAACTGACTGAGGTGATCTGAATGGTTGATAATAATGCAGCAGTAGAAGAAATCTTAAAAAAGGTTTTGAATAAAATCGAATCAAATGAAACAAAGGAAAATACTTCGGGGGGAACAAACAAAATGATTGAAAAACATTGTGGCTTAACAGAATTTGTCGGTGCATCAGAATTTGGCGATACGATTGGTTTGGTGATTGCAAATGTTGATTCATCTTTATTGGATACGATGAAATTAGAGAAAAAATATCGTTCAATCGGTATTGTGGGTGCTCGTACAGGTGCTGGGCCACATATCTTGGCGGCTGACGAAGCAGTTAAAGCAACAAATACAGAAGTGATCTCAATCGAAATGCCTAGAGATACAAAAGGTGGCGCTGGTCATGGATCGATCATCATTTTCGGTGGCGATGATGTTTCAGATGTGAAGCGTGCGGTTGAAGTGACATTAAAAGAAGTAGATACTCGTACGTTTGGTGATGTTTACGCAAATGAAGCGGGCCATATCGAATGTCAATATACTGCTCGAGCGAGTTATGCGTGTAACAAAGTATTTGGTACTCCAGTGGGTAAATCATTTGGTTTGATCGTTGGCGCACCAGCGGCGATCGGTGTAGTAATGGCAGATACAGCAATGAAGGCAGCAAATATCGAAGTTGTTAGTTATGCAACACCACAAAATGGCCAAAACTTTTCAAATGAGGTAACGATGACATTTAGTGGCGATTCAGGAGCTGTACGTCAAGCGGTGATCTCTGCGCGTGAAATCGGTATCAAATTATTAGGTACATTGGGCAGCGAACCAACGAATGATCAGCCATCATATATTTAAATTGGAGAGTGAGTTAATAGATGAAATCGAAACGATTTGAAGAATTATCAAAAAGACCTGTAAACCAAGATGGATTTGTTGATGAGTGGATAGACGAAGGTCTGATCGCCATGCAAAGTCCCAATGATCCAAAACCAAGCATCAAGATCGTTGCTGGTGAGGTCGTTGAATTAGATGGAAAAGCAAAAGAAGATTTTGATTTGATCGATGCGTATATCGCGCAGTATGGAATCGATATCACTCGTGCAGAAGAAGTAATGCAGATGTCATCCAAAGAATTAGCAAATAAAATCGTTGATCCAAATATTTGCCGTGAAGAAATCATCCAATTGACGACTTCAGCAACACCAGCAAAAATCAATGAAGTTGTCGGCTACATGAATGTGGTTGAAATGATGATGGCCGTTCAAAAAATGCGTGCACGTCGTCGTCCAACAACACAATCTCACGTAACGAACTTACGTGATAACCCTGTTCAGATTGCTGCGGATGCCGCTGAAGGCGCTTTACGTGGATTTGATGAGCAGGAAACAACAGTCGCGGTTGCACGTTATGCACCGTTTAATGCAATCTCGATCATGATCGGTTCACAAGTTGGACGCCCAGGCGTATTGACACAGTGTTCATTGGAAGAAGCAACTGAGCTTGACCTTGGTATGAGAGGGTTCACTGCGTATGCTGAAACGATTTCTGTTTATGGTACAGAGAAAGTATTTACTGATGGCGATGATACACCTTGGTCAAAAGGGTTCCTTGCTTCATGTTATGCGTCTCGTGGCTTGAAAATGCGTTTCACTTCTGGGACTGGTTCAGAAGTACAAATGGGTTATGCAGAAGGCAAATCGATGTTGTATTTAGAAACTAGATGTATCTATCTAACAAAAGCAGCAGGTGTACAAGGACTGCAAAATGGCTCGATCAGTTGTATTGGTATCCCAGGTGCGGTGCCTTCAGGAATCCGTGCGGTCTTAGCGGAAAACTTGATTGCGATGTTGCTTGACCTTGAAGTGGCTTCTGGAAATGACCAGACATTCTCTCACTCAGATATCCGTAGAACAGCTCGTTTATTGATGCAATTCTTACCAGGAACTGATTATATTTCTTCAGGATATTCTGCGACTCCAAACTATGACAATATGTTTGCGGGTTCAAACTTTGATGCGGATGATTTTGATGACTACAACATCTTACAGCGTGACCTACGTGTTGATGGTGGATTACGTCCAGTAGAAGAAGCAGAAGTGATCAAAGTTCGTAATAAAGCAGCAAAAGCGATGCAAGCGTTATTTGCAGAATTAGGGTTACCAACGATCACAGACGAAGAAGTAGAAGCAGCAACTTACGCTCGTGGTTCTGATGACATGCCTGCTCGTGACATGGTTCAAGATATCAAAGGAGCAGAAGAGTTGTTAGCGAGTGGGGCTACTGGGTTAGATCTAGTGAAAGCTTTATCTAAAACAGGCTTTGAAGATGTCGCTGTCAGTGTGTTGAATCTATTGAAACAGCGTGTTGCCGGAGACTTCTTACAAACTTCTTCTATCTTTGATAAAGATTGGAATGTCATCTCTGCTGTCAATGATAAAAATGACTATGCAGGACCAGGAACTGGGCACCGTCTAGATGGCTCAGAGTGGGAAAAAGTGAAAGCAATTCCTAACGCAATCAACCCGCAGGATATATAGGAGGAGTATGAAATGGCAGAAATCAACGAAAATTTATTAAGATCGATCATTCAAGAAGTCTTGACTGAAATGGATACAAATAAAACTGACCAAACAGTAGCATTCAAAAGCACACCGTCTACTGTTGCAGCGGCAGATAACAACTCTGAATCTTGGTTCCGTTCCATCGGTGTTGCTCAACCCGGCAATGCACCAGATGAAGTGGTTATCGCAGTTGGACCTGCATTTGCGGCATCTCAAACAACGAGTATCATTGGCTTGAGTCATAAAGATATCTTGAAGCAAATCATTGCAGGGATCGAAGAGGAAGGCTTAAAAGCTCGTGTAGTCAAAGTATTCCGTTCTTCAGACGTGGCATTTGTTGCGGTTGAGGGAGACAAGCTTTCTGGTTCAGGTATTTGCGTGTCGATCCAATCAAAAGGAACAGCGATCATTCACCAAAAAGATTTACAACCATTGTCAAATCTTGAATTATTCCCACAAGCACCACTGATCACACTTGAAACGTATCGTGCGATCGGTAAAAATGCTGCGAAATATGCAAAAGGGGAATCACCAAATCCGGTTCCGATGATGAACGACCAAATGGCACGTCCAAAATACCAAGCACAATCTGCTTTACTTCACATCAAAGAAACAAAGCATGTTGTCATTGGGAAACCAGCAGAAGAAATTGCTGTAACATTATAACGAGGTGAAACAGATGAACGAACAGACATTAGAAAGCTTGGTAAGAAATATCTTACAAGATATGAACAATAAACCGACTGGAACAACTGAAGTTGCAAGTGGCACCCAAGCGACGACTGCTGACTATCCAATTGCTGTCAAACATCCAGAATGGGTAAAAACAAAAACAGGCAAAACATTAGAAGATATCACACTGGCCAATGTATTGAATGGCTCGTTGACACCCGAAGACTTGAAGATCACACCATCGATCTTAAAAGCACAAGGTGAGATTGCGCACAGTGCCGGACGTAAAACGATTTCTTCTAACTTTGATCGTGCCGCAGAATTGACAGCGGTTCCTGATGAGCGTGTTTTAGCAATGTACAATGCGTTACGCCCGTATCGCTCAAGCAAACAAGAATTGCTGGACATTGCGGATGAATTGGAAACAAAATACAATGCGAAAATCTCTGCTGCTTATTTCCGTGAAGCAAGTGAGCATTACGAAACACGTAAGAAGCTTAAAGGGGATAATTAAGAGATCTTCAGTTATCGGGAGGAATATACATGAAACGTATTATAGGTATTGATATTGGAAATTCCTCAACGGAGATCGCACTTGCAGAGATCGATAAGAATGATCAAATTCAATTTCTACAATCGGCTATTACTGAAACAACGGGGATCAAAGGAACGAAGAAGAATCTCTTTGGGATCTATAAAGCAATCAATGAAGCTTGCGCAAAAAATGATCTGACCATCTCCGATATCGATTTGATCCGTATCAACGAAGCAACGCCTGTCATCGGTGACGTGGCGATGGAAATGATCACTGAAACGATCATCACCGAATCAACGATGATCGGTCATAATCCTAAAACGCCTGGTGGGCATGGTTTAGGCGTAGGGAAAACGATCAAATTATCAGAATTAGTCAAAAAAACATTCAGCGATGACGACTATGTCGTCGTCGTTGAAAAAGAAATCGAATTTGACCAAGCGGCGAAATGGATCAACCAGATCGTTGAAAACAATATTCGGGTCACAGGTGCGATCCTTCAAAGCGATGATGGGGTGTTAGTCAATAATCGCTTGACCCATAAAATCCCGATCATTGACGAAGTGGCGTATATTGAAAAAATCCCATTGGGTATGTTAGCTGCGGTTGAAGTAGCGCCAGCTGGTCAAGGGGTTGCTCAGTTATCGAATCCATATGGTATTGCGACTGTATTTGAACTTGATTCAGAAGCAACGAAAAGTATCGTTCCTATGGCTCGTGCGTTGATTGGCAACCGTTCTGCCGTCGTGATCAAGACACCACAAGGCGATGTGCAAGCACGTGTGATTCCAGCAGGTAGCATCGAGGTCACGGGAGGGAATCGTCGCAAGATCGTGGAAATCTCTGCTGGTGCAGAAGATATCATGACGGCGGTGAGTTCTTTTGCCGAGATCGACAATGTGACTGGTGAATCAGGTACAAACGTCGGTGGGATGTTGGAGAAAGTTCGGCTAACGATGGCGAATCTAACGGAACGTCCGCTCGCAGAGATTTTCATCCAAGACTTACTTGCAGTTGATACTTTTGTTCCAATCGAAGTCAAAGGCGGTGTTGCCGGTGAATTCTCAATGGAACAGGCAGTTGGTATCGCTTCGATGGTCAAATCGGATCATTTGCAAATGTCTAAAATCGCACAGTCGATTGAAGAAGATTTGAAAACACCGGTTGAGATTGGTGGGGCGGAAGCAGAGGCGGCGATTCTAGGGGCGTTGACGACGCCGGGTACAAGCACGCCTTTAGCGATTTTAGATTTAGGTGCTGGTTCTACCGATGCGTCGATCATTGGGGAACAAACCGTTTCTGCTACTCATTTAGCTGGTGCGGGAGATATGGTGACATTATTGATCAAGTCGGAGTTAGGGATTGATGATATTTATTTAGCTGAAGATGTCAAAAAATATCCTTTGGCAAAAGTAGAGAACATTTTCTATATCCGTCATGAAGATGGCAGTGTGCAATTCTTTGAAGAACCTTTAGATCCTCACTTATTTGCAAAAGTTGTCGTTGTCAAACCAGAGGGCCTCATTCCGATTCCGCTAGATATTTCAATCGAAAAAATCAAATTAGTTAGACAGACAGCGAAAAAGAGAGTGTTTGTCACAAACACGATCCGAGCATTGAAACGTGTCAGCCCGACTGGCAATATCCGTGACATTCCATTTGTTGTGATCGTCGGAGGTTCGGCGCTTGATTTTGAGATTCCTCAAATCGTGACAGATGCGTTATCTCACTATGGGTTAGTTGCTGGGCAAGGGAATGTGCGTGCATGTGAAGGTCCTAGAAATGCCGTCGCTACTGGCTTGATCCTTTCACATCTGAGGGGGAATGAACATGGATAGACCTTCGATCATCATCTACGTAGATGGAATCGACGAAGCAATCTTGACCTCATTACTCTATGGGATAGAAGAAGAGAGCATTCCGTATAAGTTAGAAGCAAAAGCGTTCAATAATGCAGCCCAAGCGGCATACGAAGCGGCTTTAGCTTCTCCATTACAAGTAGGGATCGGCGGAAGCAAGGATACACTTTGCTTACACCATAAAAGCTTGAAAAGAGAAGCACCTTATCAAGTATTGCAACATGTTTCGATCGTCCCTTCCACGATTTTGAGAAACTTAGGAAGCAATGCTGCACGGATCGTCAAAAGCATTCCGTTAAAATCACTGGAATTATTGGAGGTGAATCAATGAACCAAGCAATTGGATTGATCGAATCAACAGGATTAGCCAGTGCTATCAACCTTTCTGATATCATGGTGAAATCCGCAAATATTGAACTTTTGAGTATAGAAAAGACTAAAGGATTTGGCTGGATGACCGTTATGGTCCAAGGCGATGTTGGGGCTGTAAAAGCAGCAATCGATGCCGCAAAATCCGCCGCGATCTCGATGGATGCCTACGTCTCTTCTCTGGTTATTCCAAGACCAGGAGACAATATTCTTCATGTCTTCTCTTCAAAAGAAGAGAAAGCTGAACCAAAGCAAGAAGAAGCGCCTGTCGCTAAGGTTGAGGAAACAGCAACGAAGCAAGAATCCTCAGCTGAAAAAGCTGTAGAGCCGAAGAGTGAAGAAGTGCCAGTTATCAAAGAAGATAAAACGACACTTCCTACAAGTCCTGTCGATACAGTGTCTGACAAAGCTAAAACCCCAAAAGATCCACCAAAAAAAGGAAACAAAACTGGGGCAAAGAAAAATAAAAAAAACTAGGAGGAACACATAAATGAATGATGCATTAGGAATGATCGAAACAAAAGGTTTAGTAGGAGCTGTTGAAGCAGCTGACGCAATGGTAAAAGCAGCAAACGTACAATTGATCGGAACAGAAAAAATCGGTTCTGGTTTAGTAACGATCATGGTGCGCGGAGATGTTGGCGCAGTCAAAGCAGCGACAGATGCTGGTTCTGCTGCGGCTGAACGTGTAGGTGAAGTGGTTTCTGTACACGTGATCCCACGCCCACATCATGATGTGAATAAACTATTAGCTGGTCAAGACAATGCTTGATTTTTCAAAAGCTGAGTTGAAAGAAATCGTCCGGAAAGTGATCGCAGATCTTGATCAAACCTTTCCGATCGGGATCTCAAATCGTCATATCCATCTGACACCAGCTCACTTTGAACAGCTTTTTCCTGGACAAAACATTGAGCGATTACGTGAGTTGAAACAACCAGGGGAGTTTGCAGCAAAGCAAACGGTGACGTTGATCGGTCCAAAGGGAAAGATCGAACGAGTAAGAATCCTTGGTCCGTTTCGCAATCGTTCACAAGTGGAAGTTTCAAAAACCGATGCGCGTCTGTTAGGAATCAATCCACCAATCAAGCTTTCTGGTGATCTTGACGAAGCAGTTGAAATCACTTTGATGACTGAAGCTGCTACGATCACGATTCCAGCTGCCATCATTGCACAACGTCATATCCATTTGAATCTTGAGGATATGAAACGTTTGGATCTGGCTAAAGATGAGTTGGTGTCAGTCGAAATTTTATCTGGTGAACGAGCAACTGTCTATCATGAGGTTGCCTTACGTCCACATGAAAAATTTATTATGGAAATGCACATCGACACAGATGAAGCGAACGCAGCCAATGTGACTACTGAAACTAGAGCAAGGATCATTCGTTGATCAGAAGGAGCAAGAGATGCAAGGAATTGAGAAAGCGAACCAGTTATTAGAATCTTTCGAAAAAATCGTCCATTCTTTTGTACCAACTGATCATACAGCGGCTGATGGCTATAAAGTAGGCGTCGATCTGGGAACAGCTTCAATCGTATTAGTTGTTTTAGATGCCAACAACCAACCGTTATTCGGGGCTTTCAAAGAAGCGAAGGTGATTCGAGACGGTTTGGTGGTTGATTATCAAAAAGCAGTGAAAATCGTCGAAGCTTTGCGGGAAGAAGCGGAGGCTGCTTTAGGGTTTGAACTGAAAGCAGCTTCCGGGGCTATCCCCCCAGGAACGATCGGCAACAACAAAAAAGTAGTAGCAAACGTCATTGAAAGTGCGGGGATGGAAATCGATCAGTTAGTGGATGAGCCGTCAGCGGCTGCCTTGACACTTGATATTTCAGACGGTGCGGTCATTGATATCGGGGGCGGAACTACGGGTATCAGTATCTTAAAGAATGGGGAAGTCGCATTCGTAGATGATGAACCGACTGGCGGGACGCATATGACGCTAGTGATTGCAGGGTATCACGGAGTGGACACAGATGAAGCGGAGAAAATCAAGAGAAATCCCAAAAATGAAGCGGAGAATTTTACGATTTGTCGTCCAGTGATTCAAAAAATGGCGACGATCGCAAAAAATATGTTGGATGCACATCCAATCGAGCCGATTTTTGTTGTCGGCGGGGCTGCTTATTTTACACAGTTCGAAGAAGAAATGAGTAGTGTCATTGGCAAGGAAGTATTGAAACCCATTCACCCGCAATTCGTTACACCGATCGGCATAGCGATGGCTTCTGAAGTCATCGTGGAATAGGAGTTTCGTATGGAAGAAATTATTCAAAAAGTGGTTGATTGGCTCATCAAAAGAGAAAAAAGTAAAGTGATCGTATCAGCCGATGCGGTCGATACCGATTCGATCAAACCTTTTCTGTCGAATAAATTTGTCTATGTCAAAAATTGCGACTGTTTCTTTTTAACGAATTTCGCAAGAAAAAATGAGAGTGATCCATTTGTACGATGGCTATTTCGTAGCTTGGACTACGGTTGCGAGCTTAGATTTCAATGCTCTTTTTCGGATCTGACTTTGATACCTGAAGAAATCTTCCACTATAATGTCGAAGTTTATACAGCTACTGAAAAACCATGTTATGCCTTTTCGAATCGGTATATCACTTATAAGCAAGTGGCTGTTCTGCCGAATCATGCAGTGTTGATTCTTTCAATGAAACAAAACTTTACATTATTGGCACAAGAAATCATTCAGGAAAAACAGATGACTGTTTGTAAAAGGAGCGGATCTCAATGTTAATGGGAAAAATAATCGGTAGCGTTGTGTCTACTCAAAAAGATTCCTCTCTTGTAGGCAAAAAACTAATGATCGTTCAACCGATCAATGCGCAAAAAGAGGCAGTACGTTTTCAACAAGTAGCAGCTGATACTGTAGGTGCTGGCATTGGTGATTATGTTCTGTTGAATAGCGGCAGTTCAGCGAGACATTTATTCTCGGAACCATCAGAAGCGGTCGATTGTGCGATTGTTGGGATCATCGATACATTTGACATGTAAGGGAGTGAAAAGAATGCCGATCTATACAAAAACTGGTGATAAAGGAATGACCAGTCTTTTTGATGGGACACGAGTCAAAAA
The DNA here is from genome assembly GCF_017316315.1 of Enterococcus sp. DIV1298c. Classification (NCBI taxonomy): domain Bacteria; kingdom Bacillati; phylum Bacillota; class Bacilli; order Lactobacillales; family Enterococcaceae; genus Enterococcus; species Enterococcus sp. DIV1298c. Next base: position 59,459 of record NZ_JAFLWG010000039.1, read on the forward strand.
AGCGAGTTTAAGAGTTGAAGTTTATGGAACTTTTGATGAATGCTGTGCACAGATCAGTTTGGCACAAAAAATGTTGAAAAACCAGGAAAGCCAACTAGCGCTAGACTGGATCCAAAATAAACTTTTTCAGATGAATGCAGAATTAGCAACAGCGACGAAAACTGATAAATTGGTCAACAAAAGCGATCTGATCTCTATGGAGGATATCCGACAATTGGAAATTTGGATCGATGAAAAAACGGCGAAGTTACCACCGATCCATGAATTTATCTTACCGGGGAAAAGTTTAGCTGGGGCGCAACTTCATGTGGCTCGAACCGTTTGTCGTCGAGGCGAACGTGTACTTGATCGTTTCATGGAAAACGAAGAAGTCCGTGCAGAGCTTAGCAAGTTTGCCAACCGTTTGTCGGATTGCTTGTATTCTTTTGCCCGTGAGGCAGATCATGAACAGGAACAAGAAGCGCTGATCACTAAAATCATTCATCGCTATCAAGAACGTGTGCAACAGCCAAAAGTCAAACCTGACTTTGAAGAGATCGTGCACGCTTGTATCGATCATGCGAATTGTTTGAGCGTACCTGTTTCTATTGCAATCGTTGATAAAAACGGGGCTTTGAAACAATTCTATCGAATGGACGATGCACTGATCGTTAGTGAAAGCATGGCGATCAAAAAAGCCTATACAGCTGTTTCGATGAAAGCTGATACGCATGAACTAACAGAGTTGGTACAACCAAGCCAGCCGCTTTTTCAACTAGAAACCTTAAGTGATGGAAAACTTGTGACATTCGGAGGAGGCTTCCTTCTTAAAGATGGACAAGGGAACATCATTGGTGGTATCGGCGTGAGCGGTGGTCGTCCAGATCAAGATATGGCGATTGCATCAAAAGGAATCAAAAAGTTTAAGGAGCGAGCATGATGGGCGAAGAACAATTAAAAGAACAAATCATGAAAGTGATTCAAGGAATCCTTTTAGAAGAACCAATTACCGCAACTGCTTCGACTTCTTCTGTAGGGATCTTTCCAACAGTTGACACAGCGGTTGCAGCTGCAAAAACAGCACAAGAACGTTTGGATGACTTGTCATTGGAACAACGAAAATCAATTATTGCTGCGATTCGTACAGGGATGACGCCTCATATCGAAACAATTGCTCGTCAAACGGTTGAAGAAACCAAAATGGGAAGATATGAAGATAAGATCCAGAAATTAACGCTTGCTATCAATAAGACACCTGGCGTGGAAGATCTTGTAACTGAAGCGGTCACTGGTGATAACGGAATGACACTTTATGAGTTATCTCCATATGGGGTGATTGGTGCGGTGACGCCAAGTACCAATCCAGCTGAAACATTGATCTGTAATGCAATTGGGATGATTGCAGCAGGAAATGCGATTTATTTCAGTGTCCATCCAGGGGCAAAGCGCATTTCTGGTTGGGTTGTTTCAAAATTGAATGAATTGATCTATCAAAGTTGTGGCATCCATAACTTGGTGGTAACGATTGAAAAACCTTCGATCGAAGCAGCGCAAGAGATGATGAGTCATCCAGACATCTCATTGTTAGTGATCACTGGTGGACCTGGTGTTGTGCGACAAGCAATGAAGAGTGGTAAGAAGACGATTGCAGCTGGGGAAGGCAATCCGCCTTCACTTGTCGATGAAACCGCAGACCTTGATAAAGCAGCGGCGGATATTGTCTTGGGTGCATCTTTTGATAACAACATCTTGTGTACAGCAGAGAAAAGTGTCGTTGCTGTCGAACAAGTGGTTGATTACTTGATTTTACAAATGGAAAAACAAGGGGCTTATTACGTAGGGGATGAACAAATCATCCAACGATTGATCGATAAGATGATTGCGGAAAATGGCGCGCCTAATCGACAGTTTGTTGGAAAAAATGCGAGTGAGCTTTTAGCGGCTGTCGGTGTCGATGTATCAGCAGACATTCGCGTGATCATTATGAAAACAGATAAAAATCATCCGTTTGTTGTCAAAGAAATGTTGATGCCGATCTTGCCGATTGTGACAGTGAAAGATTTTGATGAAGCCTTACCGACGGCTTTAGGAATCGAAAACAAGTGTCATCACACGGCAACGATGCATTCGCAAAATATTCAACGATTGAACCTTGCAGCGAAGAAATTCCAAACATCGATCTTTGTAAAAAATGGTTCTTCTTTTGCAGGATTAGGGTTTGGTGGAGAAGGTCCAACCACATTCACGATTGCAACACCAACCGGCGAATGTACGACGACTGCTAGAAATTTTGCTAGAAAACGTCGTTGTGTGTTAACGGACGGATTTTCGATTCGTTAGGAGGAAACAGTTTGAATAATTGGTCAATGAAAACAAAAGTTGCTGTAACAACGAACATCGTAGAAAGGTTCGAACATTTTGCAAATGAAACCGTTCTATTCGTTTTTGATCCTTTTTTGAAAAGTAATCAAAAAGTCCTTGAAATGATTGCTTATTTAGAACAAAAAAATCGTGTGATCACATTTACCGAGATCGTTCCTGATCCACCAATTGAAAAAGTAGTGAAAGGGATGCAAATTGCTATGCAGGCTGAACCGACTGTCGTGATTGCGATCGGTGGTGGGTCTGCATTAGATACTGCTAAAGGAATCATTTATTTCTATCAGAAGGTAGCAAAGCAAGCAATCAGTTATTTTGTGGCGATCCCAACAACTAGTGGGACTGGCTCTGAGGTGACTAGTGCAGCTGTGATCACCGATACAGCAAATAAAATCAAATATCCGATATTTGATGAGCAGCTGGTTCCTGATGAAGCCATCTTGTCAATTGACTTTGTGCTGACAAGTCCGCCTTCGATCACTGCTTATAGTGGATTGGACGTTCTGACACATGCATTAGAAGCTTTGGTAGCGAAAGGGCGAACCAATTATTCTTCTGCGCTTGCAGAAAAAGCAATCGGTCTTGTCTTTTCGAATCTAGTCGAGTGTGTAAAAAATGGGCAAAATGAAGAAGCTCGCGTGCAAATGCATGAAGCAGCTACTCTAGCTGGTGTCGCTTTTGACAATGCTGGCTTAGGTGTTTGCCATGCTTTAGCTCATCAAGTTGGCGCGCTTTTCAAAGTTCCGCATGGTTTGGCAAATGCGATGTTGTTGCCGCATGTCATTTTAGCGAATGCCAAAGATTGGACAGCAAAAGCTTTATACGCAGACGTGTCACGAAAACTTAAATTGTGTACGAACGGTCTCTCAGACGAAGTGGCCGTGATCAAATTAGTGGATGCAATCAAACGATTGAGTAAAGAATCTGGAGTCCCAACAACTTTAGCTGAATGGAAAGTTGAGGAGTCAAGCGCTCATCGAGTAGCCGATCAAGTCGCTGCCAATGCTGCCAATGATTTTACTTTCCAATCGAATCCGATTGCTTTCAGTCATGCACAATTAAAAGAAATCTATCAAAAAATCGTTTAAAAGGGGAGCATAAAATGGATAATACAGTATTGGGTGAATTTATTGGAACGTTAGTCTTAACACTTTTCGGTTGTGGTGTTGGTTGTAGTATCAACCTAAAGAAAACCTTAGCAAAAGCAGTTGGAGCTAACTGGGTATTAGTTGCATTTGGTTGGGGCGTTGCCGTAATGTTAGGGATCTATTCGGCTGGCTATTTTGGTTCACCAGGGCATTTGAATCCTGCGGTTTCGATTGCTTTTGCAATTGGCGGGCTTTTTGAGTGGAATATGGTCGTGCCATTTGTCTTAGCACAGTTTGCAGGCGCATTCTTAGGTGCGTTGATTGCCGCTATTTCGTTTATGGCGCATTTCAAAGAAACTGGAGCTGATGAAGGGAACTCGGTAGGTATCTTTGCCACAGGTCCAGCCATCGATGCACCAATTGCGAATGTGATCAGTGAGATCATTGCAACATTTGCATTTATCTTCACCTTATTGTTACTTCCAGCAGGAGACTTCCCAGGAGGATTCCAACCGGTTGTCGCATTATTCTTGTTAGTAGGTATCTCATTCTCATTTGGTTCAACAACAGGGTATGCTATCAACCCAGCTCGTGACCTTGGTCCGCGCTTGATGTATACATTGATGCCTTTGCCAAATAAAAACACTGACTACAACTGGAAGTACGCATGGGTGCCATTAGTAGGTCCAATCGTTGGCGCAACGATTGCTGTGCTTTTAGTAAATATTCTGTAAAAGATTAGATTGAGGGGTAAAGCATTGAAAGAATTAATTATTGCGATCAATTCAGGAAGTTCTTCATTGAAATTTCAAGTGTATGAGTTTCCTGAAGAAAAAATGATCGCCAAAGGATTGTTTGAACGAATCGGACTGGCGACATCAATGGATTTGACGTATTCGTTAGACGAAGCTAAAAACAGACGCTCTGTTGAAGGAGAAACGCATGAAGATGCAGTCAAGTTCTTATTAGAATTTCTATTGGAACAAAAAATCGTTGCTGATCTATCAGAAATCACTGGGGTTGGCCATCGTGTCGCTCATGGTGGAGAATTCTTTAAAGGCTCATGCTTAGTGGATGACGAAGCGTTAGAAAAAATCAAATCGCTCGCTCATTTAGCTCCGTTGCATAATCCAATCAACATCATGGGAATCGAAGCTTTCAAAAATAATCTGCCAGCTTGTCCGCAAGTGGCGGTGTTTGATACGTCATTCCACCAGACGATGCCAGAAGAAAACTTTCTGTATCCAATTCCTTATCATTTGTATGAAGAAGAAGGGATTCGCCGTTTTGGTTTCCATGGCACAAGTCATCAATATGTGGCGGCCGAAGCTGCCAAGTCTTTAGGGAAAAATGTGGAGGACTTAAAAATCATTTCTTGTCACTTAGGAAATGGTGGGAGCATTTGTGCAATCAAAAATGGACGATCCGTCATCACGAGTATGGGATTCACTCCTTTAGCAGGGATCATGATGGGCACTCGCTGTGGCGATATCGACCCTTCGATCGTGACGTATCTAGGTAGAGAAAAACAGATGAGTTTTGCAGAAATCGAGCAAATGATGAACCAAGAATCTGGTTTCAAAGGGGTTTCTGGTATCAGCAGTGATGCTCGTGATATTGAGGAAGCATTTGAACAAGGAAATCCAAAAGCGATTTTAGCGATGAACATGTTTTGTGGTCGAGTAAAACAAACGATCGGTTCGTATGCTGCTGAGTTGGGTGGACTTGATGTGTTGATCTTCACTGCAGGTATCGGAGAAAACTCACCAATCATTCGCCAACTAGCTTGCGAAGGCTTGTCATTCTTTGGCGTAACAGTTGATGAACAAAGAAACAATTCAAGACAATCAATGATCAGTCAAGAAGACGGACAGGTTGCTGTCATGGTCGTACCAACGAATGAAGAGCGAATGATCGTACGTGAGACAAATCAACTGATTGCGAATTAAGACAGCAAATAATCAACCTCCTTATGAAAAAGCTGGAATCTCATTCTGAGAGACTTTAAAAAGTTTTTTGAATGTTTTTCAAAACGATCATCAGTTGTCTGATTTCATCCATTATATCTATAACTGTTAAAAGTTTTTTGGGTGATCAAAAGAAGATGTATGATGTAGAATCAATCGAAGTGTAAAAGCTTAGGTTGGTTCTTTTTTATTGGAGTGAAAAGAGGGGACATTAAAATGGCTCTTCGACAAGTAGTG